>JACCWU010000246.1 GCA_013697465.1 Actinomycetota bacterium
GGTGAGTCGTTGAGCCTCCAGTACCACGAGGTGAAGGACGAGTCCTGGCTCGTGCAGGAGGGGCGTGCGCGGCTGGAGCTGGGCGGCGTCGGCGGCAAGCTCGAGGCGGTCGAGATCGGGGAAGGCGACGCGTTCCACTTCCCACCGGGAACGGTGCACCGCGTGTCGGCGATGGAAGACACGCTCGTGATCGAGGTCTCGACGCCGCAGATCGACGATGTCGTTCGTCTCGAGGACCGGTATGGGAGAGAAGGCACCTCGGCGCCGTAGCGCGGGGTCGGGTGCGATGGCCGAGCTGGAACCGACACGGATCGTCAGGCTGGAAGAAGACGCCGTTGTGATCCTCGATCAACGCCGGCTTCCGGACGAGGAGGTCGAACTACGCCTTCGTTCGACCGACGAGCTGGCGGACGCGATCACGGAGCTGGCGATCCGTGGCGCACCTGCCATCGGGATCGCCGCCGCCTACGGCTACGCCCTCGCCGCGGCGAAAGCCGAGAACCTGGAATACGCGTACGAGCGACTCGTCGCTGCCCGCCCGACCGCGGTGAACCTCCGCTGGGCGCTCGACGAGATGTGCGGCGACCCGACACCGGCGCGCGCGAGGGCGATCCACGACGCCGAGGTCGAGCGCTGCCGGCGGATGGCCGGGCACGCTGCCGGGCTTCTCGCGCCCGAGTCTCGAGTTCTCACGCACTGCAATGCGGGCGGTCTGGCGACGGGTGGATATGGATCGGCGCTCGGCGCCGTGCGGGCTGCGTGGGAGCGAGGGCTTGTCGCGCACGTCTGGGTCGGCGAGACGCGTCCGCTGCTGCAGGGCGCTCGGCTCACCGCGTGGGAGCTCGAGTCGCTCGGCATCCCCTTTGCCGTGATCGCCGACTCCGCAGCTGCAGCGGCGATGGCTGCCGGCGAGGTCGACGCCGTCGTCACCGGCGCCGACCGGATCGCCGCGAACGGAGACACCGCAAACAAGATCGGTACGTACACGCTTGCCGTCGCCGCGCACCATCATGGCATCCCGTTGTATGTCGTCGCGCCCACTTCGACTCTCGACCCGATCGCAGCCACGGGCGCGGACATCCCGATCGAGCAGCGCGACTCGGCTGAGATCACGACGCGCTTCGCGGCGCGAAATCCCGCTTTCGACATCACTCCGGCCGAGCTGATCTCGGCGATCGTCACCGAGCAGGGGGTTCACAGAGCTCCATATGAGGTATCGCTACCTGCGATGGTGCGCGCATGAAGGCCCTGGTGCTTGCCGCCGGCTATGCGACGCGGCTCTATCCGCTGACGCTCGACCGGCCCAAGGCCCTCCTCGAGATCGGGGGGCGTCCGATGCTCGACCGGCTGCTCGAGCGACTGCAGGCGATGGGGGTCGACGAGACGATCGTCGTCACCAATGCGAAGTTCACGCCGCACTTCGAGGAGTGGGCCCGCGGGAAGGAAGACGTGACGGTCGTGAACGACGGGACGACCTCGAACGAGGACCGGCTTGGCGCGATCGGCGACCTCGCATTCGTGCTCGACGAGCTGAAGGTGGACGACGACCTCGTCGTGGTCGCCGGGGACAACCTGTTCGGCGACGACGTCTCCGGGTTCGCTGCGTACGCGCGCGAGGTCGACGCTCCCGTGCTCGCGGTCCACGACGTCGGCGACCTCGCGAGCATGAGCGAGTACAACCAGGTCGAGGTCGACGACACGGGCCGCGTCCTCTTCATGGAGGAGAAGCCGGCCGACGCGCGGACCACGCTCGCCGGAATCGCGCTCTACTACTACCCGAGACACGTTCTTCCCCTGATCCGCCAGTACCTGGCCGAGGGGAACAACCCGGACCAGCCCGGGCGGCTGCCCGAGTGGCTGTACCCCCGCACCGCCGTCTACACGTGGCAGCTTCCGGGGGAGTGGTACGACATCGGCTCCGCGGAGACGCTCCGGGAAGCCGACACGATCTTTTCGCAGAGTCGTAGTACGTAGCCGCCGACAATGGAGACGTGCTCGACGTGCTCGAGCTCCTCCTCCCCGAGCGCTGCGCCGTGTGCGCGCGCCCTGGAGCCGTGCTCTGCGCCGACTGCCGAGACACGCTCGTGCGGCTGCACGAGCCGCTCTGCGAACGCTGCGGGTCTCCGGGTCCGTGGCCCGTCCGCCGCTGCGCCGAGTGCGCGGGCCGGCGGCTCGCGTTCACACGTGCGCGCGCCGCGGTCGTGTACGACGAGCGCACGAGGCGGCTCGTGCGCGAGTGGAAGGAGCACGGACGGAGACGGCTCGCGCACGAGGCGGCTCGGCTCGTCGCCGCGGTTGTGCCCGCGGCGGCGGTCGACGCTCTCGTCCACGTACCGGGCGACCCGGAGCGGGCCTGGAGGCGTGGAGACGTCCCCCCGCGAGGACTCGCACGAGCACTCGGTCAGGAGTGGGGACTGCCCGCGTGCGAGCTCCTCCGCCGCGCGCGCTCGCTCCCGCCTCAGCGCGGGCTCTCGCTCGCGGACCGCCGCCGAAATGTCCGCGACGCTGTCGTCGCGACCGGTCCGCCGCCGCGCAGGGTGTGCCTCGTGGACGACGTGTACACCTCCGGAGCAACCGCCGACGCGTGCGCGTCGGCGCTCCGGCGAGCAGGCGCACGGCACATCGAAGTGGTGACTTTCGCCAGGGCGGTTCGTTAGATTGCGAGGGCGGTCTTCCTCGCGCAGCGACCCGAAAGGAGAGGCATGCGGCTCCAGGTCAAGGCCCGCCACGGTCACCTCACCGACACGGCTCGAGCATACGCGGAGAAGCGGCTCGCGAAGCTCGACCGCCGCCTGCACGACCTGACCCATGTGGAGGTGACGCTCTCGCAGGAGCAGAACCCCTCGATCGCCGAGGACCACACCGCGGAGGGCGTGGTCCACACGAAGGGGCCGACGATCGTCGCCCGGGAGTCTGCCGCGACCTACGAGGCCGCGATCGACCGGCTCGTCGACAAGCTCGAGCGCCAGATCGAGCGCTACCGCGACAAGCGGACACACGAGCCGCGCCGCACCGTCGCTCGGCAGAAGGAGGCAGCAGCGCACGCGCCGGTCGAGGAGCCCCAGGCGGACCTCCCGCCCGAGGACGAAGCAGCCGTATGAGAAAGGTGCTTGTACTGGCGCTCTAGCTGCGCTCGAGACAGCGGGCGATCGTCTCCCTGAGAGCCGCGCCGACCTGCCGGGCCTCGCGCTCGAGTCGCCAGACGTCGCGGTTCATCACCGAGATGAGCCGCATCGGCGTCGTTGCGACGACGGTGGCGGTACGCCGTCCACCGGAGAGCACGGCGATCTCGCCGAAGACGTCGCCGGGGCCGAGACTGCGAATCACCGTCCCTTGCTGCATGACGTCGGCCGTTCCGGCCGTGATCGCGAACATGGAGTAGCCGAAGTCACCTTCTCGGAGAAGCGTCGCTCCCATATCGACATCGAGCTCGGCGCACACGTCGGCGACCTGCTCCCGCTCGGCCGCGCCCATCCCGGCGAAGAGTGGAAGCGAGGCGAGCGCGACTGCGTCCACGGGGCGACGCTAGCACCGTGGCGGTGAAGCTCTGGTGCAGGCCCGGTGACAACCTGGTGAGCAGGCGTGAGCGGGTCCGAGCAGGCGGACCATCGACCGGGAGTCGGTACCCTTAGCCCCCATGTCCACGGAGATCGGCGGGCGGTTCGAGCGCGTCCTGCGCATGGGCGAGGGACGCCGGCTCAAGCGCCTGCAGGAGCAGGCGGCGTACATCGGAACCCTCGAGCCGGACTTTGAGGCGCTCTCCGACGACGAGCTCGCGGCGAAGACCGCGGAGTTCAAGCAGCGGATCGAGAACGGCGAGCCGCTGGAGGAGATCATCTTCGATGCCTACGCGGCGGTCCGGGAGGCGTTCAGGCGGACGATCGGCGTTCGGCTCTTCGACGTCCAGCTCATGGGCGGCATCGTGCTCCACGAGGGCGACATCGCCGAGATGAAGACCGGCGAGGGCAAGACGTTCGTCGCCGTCCAGCCGCTTTACCTGAACGGCCTCACGGGCAATGGCGTCCACCTCGTCACCGTGAACGACTACCTCGCCAAGCGCGACGCCGAGTGGACGCGGCCCGTGTACGAGAAGCTCGGCACCACGGTTGGTGTCATCCAGAACCTCATGCCGTTCGCGGAGCGCCGGGTCGCGTACGGCGCCCACGTCACGTACGGAACGAACTCGGAGTTCGGGTTCGACTACCTGCGCGACAACATGGCAGTGTCGCTGGAGGGCACCGTGCAGCGGAGCCACGCGTTCGCGATCGTGGACGAGGTCGACTCGATCCTCGTGGACGAGGCGCGGACGCCGCTCATCATCTCCGGCGAGCCCGAGATGGCGGCCGAGACCTACTACCAGTTCGCGAGGGTGGTCAAGACGCTCGAGGGCCAGCCGGCGACGCGCAAGTCGGCGAAGGGCGAGGACGAGACGGAGCTCTCGGGCGCCGACTACCTCTACGACGAGAAGTTCAAGACCGTCTCACCCGCGCAGACCGCCTACGAGCAGGTCGAGCGCTCGCTCGGTATCGAGAACCTCTTCGATCCGAGCCACGTCATCCTCGTCAACCACCTGCAGCAGGCCCTGAAGGCCCAGTCGCTCTACAAGCGCGACGTCGACTACGTCGTCCAGGAGGGCGAGGTGAAGATCGTCGACGAGTTCACGGGCCGCATCATGGAAGGGCGGCGCTGGAGCGAGGGCCTGCACCAGGCGATCGAGGCCAAGGAGGGTGTCCGCATCCGCGAGGAGAACGTCACTCTCGCCACGATCACGCTCCAGAACTACTTCCGCCTGTACGAGAAGCTCGCGGGGATGACCGGTACGGCGAAGACCGAGGAGAAGGAGTTCGTCGAGATCTACGGGCTGCACGTCGTCGAGATCCCGACGAACGAGTCCGTCGCCCGCCTGGATCAGAACGACTACATCTTCAAGACACCCGACGCGAAGTTCGCGGCGGTGCTCGAAGACATCGTCCAGCGCCACGAGGCCGGCCAGCCGGTTCTCGTCGGCACGATCGCGGTGGAGACCTCGGAGTTCCTCTCCGAGCTCCTGAAGCGCAAGGGCATCCCGCACAACGTCCTGAACGCGAAGGAGCACGAGCGCGAGGGGGAGATCATCAAGGATGCGGGCCAGCGGGGCGCGGTCACGATCGCGACCAACATGGCCGGCCGCGGCGTGGACATCAAGCTCGGCGAGGGCGTCGTGGAGGTCGGTGGTCTCTACGTCCTCGGTACGGAGCGGCACGAGGCGCGCCGGATCGACAACCAGCTACGCGGCCGCGCGGGCCGGCAGGGCGACGCCGGGGAGTCCCGCTTCTACCTCTCCGGTCAGGACGACCTCGTCCGCCTCTTCGCCGGCGACCGAATCCACAACATCATGAATCGTTTCAAGATCCCGGACGACCAGCCGATGGAGGCCGGGATCCTCTCCAAGCAGATCGAGAACGCCCAGAAGAAGGTCGAGGAGCAGAACTTCGTCGCGCGCAAGAACGTCCTCAAGTACGACGACGTCATGAACACGCAGCGCATGGTCATCTACGAGCAGCGCCGCCGGGTGCTCGAGGGCGACGACCTGTCCGAGGAGGTCCGAGGCTGGATCGAGGAGACGGTGGAGGCGGGCGTTCAGCAGCTCACGGACTCGGAGTTCGACGAGGACTGGGACATCGAGGGCCTCATCACCCACATGCAGTCGCTCTACGGAACCGACATCACGCTCGAGGAGCTCGCGGAGGAAGGTGTCGACCTCACGGACCGCGAGTCGCTGCGCGCAGAGTTCGTCGAGGACGCGCTCGAGACCTACGCAGAGCGGGAGCAGGAGCTCGGCTCGGATCTCGCCCGCGAGGTCGAGCGCTACGTGATCCTCCAGGTGGTCGACCTGCGCTGGCGCGAGCATCTTGAGGCGATGGACTACCTCCGTGAGGGCGTGCACCTGCGCGCGTTCGCCCAGAAGGACCCCCTCGTCGAATACCGCGGCGAAGGGCACGTCATGTTCGAGGAGCTCAGCCAGGCGATCCGGCAGGAGGTCGTTTTCACCCTGTTCCACGTCGCCGTGCAGATCGAGGAGCCGGCGCTCGAGCCGATGCAGGCATCGGGCGGCAACCTCCAGTACGAGCACGAGACCTCCGCCGGCGCCGACGCGATCGCCGCCGCAGGGAGCAGCGCCGCGACCGCGCTCGCCGCTCCCCCCGTCTCCGCGGGGTTGGGCGTGCAGCAGCAGGCGGTCAACGAGCACAAGGACATCGGCCGGAACGACCCCTGCTGGTGCGGCTCGGGCAAGAAGTACAAGCGCTGCCATGGAGCCTGACCCCTCGGGGTCGCGCTTCCGACAAGCACTACTCGCCGCTCTCGCTCTAGTCAGCGTGGCGACATTCGTCGCTCTTGCCGCGGGTTTCTGGATCGGGACGACCACGACGACTCCGGCGCACGACCCGCCGGATTGGGCCCGCGCTCTCGGTGGCGCAGGAAGCTGGAAGGTGCTTCCGCTCCTCGCGCTCGTCTCGGGTCTTGGTCTTGCGCTCGCCGGCCGGCGTCGAGCCGCGGTGTCTCTCGTCGCCGCGGTCGGTGGCGCGGGCGTTCTCGCGTATGTGGCGAAAGTGTTGCTTCAGTTCCTTGGCGCGGACGACGACGGAGGGCGGCTCTCGGACTATCCGAGTGCGCACGTCGCCACGACGATCGCGTTCGCCGGCGCGGCGGCGGGGCTGGTCTGGCTCCGGTTCCACTCGGTCGTCGTTCGTACGCTTGCGGTTGGTCTGGCCGTGACCGCCATGCTCGCGATGGGCTGGGCTCGCGTGGCGGAAGGGAGCCACTCGGTGCTCGACGCCGTCGGCGGTGCGGTTCTGGCGGTCGGCTGGCTGGCGGCGTGCGCCTGGTTCGTGAAGCCAAGTTGCAACTTGTAACTTGGCTTCCACGCGTGAGCTCGGCGGGCAATCAGCCAAGTTGCAAGTTGTAACTTGTGTGTAGTCCAGAGCACCGACGCGCGCCGAGCTGCCTTGTGGCTCTGAGCCGCAAAGCAGAGCACAAACGATGCGATACGAGAGAAGCGATGGGTCCTCTTCTGCCCGCGCTACCCTCTCTGCGTGAGCGAGACGACGCAGAGCCTCGACGAGCGGCTCGAGGAGATCGGGACCCAGCTCGCCTGGGTCCGTGATTACCTTTGACCCGGATCGTCTCGAACGCCGTCGCGACGAGCTCGAGCAGGCGATGGGAGAACCCGGCTTCTGGGACGACCAGGCCGGCGCGGCTCGCATCTCCACCGAGCACTCGCGGCTGACCCGGCGCCTCGAGCGCTACGAGCGCCTGCGGCACGAGTTCGAGGATGCGAAGGAGCTGTACGAGCTGGATCCCGAGCTCGAGGACGATGTCGCCGGGCAACTCGCTCCGGTCGAGGAGGAGCTCTCGCGGCTCCAGGAGGACGCCCTCTTCACCGGCCGGTACGACGCGGGCGACGCGCTGCTGGAGATCCACGCCGGCACGGGGGGCACGGACGCGCAGGACTGGGCCGAGATGCTGCTCCGTATGTACCAGCGCTGGACGGCCGACCGCGGCTTCGAGGCCGACGTGCTCGAGGCGAGCCCCGGGGAGGAGGCTGGCCTGAAGTCCGCGACCGTCGCGGTGCGGGGCGAGAACGCGTACGGCATCCTCAAGGCGGAGCGAGGCGTCCACCGTCTCGTCCGGCTGTCGCCGTTCGACGCAGCTCACCGCAGACACACCGCCTTCGCGCAGGTCGTCGTCGCACCGCTGCTTCCGGAAGACGCCCCGATCGAGGTCGACGAGGCGGAGCTGCGTATCGACACCTACCGCTCGAGCGGCGCCGGCGGGCAGCACGTGAACAAGACCGACTCGGCCGTGCGGATCACGCATCTCCCGACCGGGATCGTCGTCCAGTGCCAGAACGAGCGCTCCCAGACCTCGAACAAGCAGACCGCGCTCCGCATGCTCAAGTCCCGCCTCGCGGAGCTCGAGGAGGAAAAGCGCGAGGCCGAGCTGGCGAAGGAACGGGGCGCCGCGCAGGACATCGGGTTCGGAAGTCAAATCCGCTCGTACGTGCTCCACCCGTACCAGCTCGTGAAGGATCACCGCACCGACCTCGAGATCGGGAACACGCAGTCCGTCCTCGACGGCGGTCTCGACGACTTCATCCACGCCTATCTCCTCGCCAAGGCGGCGGGGAAGGTGCTCTAGGAGCCCGCCGGAATGTCAGCTAATATCGACGCTTCCCACGAACCGGAGCAGCCATTCTCGGCTGCCTCAGCGCTTCGCCCGGTGCTGGACGACGACTCGCAGGTTCATGACTCCCTCCCAGACACTCCGATGACGGCCCTCGCCGAGCCAGAGCCCATCCAGCTCGAAGAGCAGCTTCCGGCTGCGGCCGAGCCGAGCGGCTCCACGATGATCGTGTTCGAGGACGTCCGGAAGATCTACGAGCCCGGCGTCGTCGCCCTCGACGGTGTCTCCTTCACGATCGACAAAGGAGAGTTCGTCTTCGTGGTCGGGGCGTCCGGCTCCGGGAAATCCACGGTTATCCGGCTCATCCTCAAGGAGCTCGAGCCGACCGAGGGGCGGATCGTCGTGGGCGGCCGCGACCTCGTGCGTCTCAAGCACTCGAAGGTCCCGCTCCTGCGGCGAAACGTCGGGTGCGTCTTCCAGGACTTCAAGCTCCTCCCGAACCGGACCGCGTCGGAGAACATCGGCTACGCGCTGCGTGTGCAGGGCGAGTCGAGTGCACAGATCCGCAAGAAGGTTCCCGAGGTGCTCAACATGGTCGGGCTCGCGCACAAGATGGGGTCGCGGCCGGAGGAGCTCTCGGGCGGCGAGCAGCAGCGCGTCTCCATCGCGCGCGCGTTCGTGAACCACCCGCCGCTCCTCGTCTGCGACGAGCCGACCGGCAACCTCGACCCCGACACCTCGGTCGGGATCATGCAGCTCCTCTACCAGATCAATCGCACGGGTACCACGATCCTGATGGTCACCCACGACCGCGAGATGGTCGACAAGATGCGCAAGCGCGTGATCGCGCTCGAGCAGGGCAAGCTTGTGCGAGACGAGCGCCGCGGCGGGTACGGAACCGAGTGACGCGCTTCCGTCTTCTCGTCTCGGAGGCGCTCCGCTCGATCGGGGCGAACAAGTCGACGACCCTCGCCGCGGCTGTCACGGTTCTCGTGGGAATGTTCCTGCTCGGCGTCTTCATCGGCCTCGGAACCTGGCTCGTCTCCTGGTCGGACGCGAAGAAGAAGGAGCTTGCGGTCCACACCTTCATCAAGGAGGAGGCGACGCCGAAGCAGGTCAACGAGCTGCGCGTGTTCCTCGAGTCCGATCCGCGGGTGAAGGTCGGCGGCATCACCTTCATCTCGAAGGCCGAGGCGCTCGCGATCATGAAGAAGCGCGCTCCGGAGCTGACGGCGAACCTGGCCTCGAACCCTCTGCCCCCGTCCTTCGACGTCGTGCCAGCGCGCGGGGAGGACACTGAGGGGATCGCGCTCGCGGTGCAGAACGCCAAGCTCGCGGCGGTCGAGAAGGTGACCTGGGGGAAGGAGGTCTCGCGCCGGATCCTCCAGCTCGCGCGCGGAATCCAGATCGTCTTCCTGATCGCGATCATCATCCTCCTCGTCGCCTCGACCATCGACATCGCGAACACGATCCGGCTCTCGATCTTCGCGCGGCGACGCGAAGTCGAGGTGATGAAGCTCGTCGGAGCGACGAACTGGTTCGTGCGCGGCCCCTTCATGCTCGAAGGGTTACTCACCGGCCTCGTGGGATCGCTCTCGGCGGTGTTCCTGCTCTTTCTCGGCCGGGAGCTCGCAGTGCCCACGATCCTCCCAGACGACCGCACGAGCGCGGACGTGCAGGCGCTGCCGTTCATGTGGACTGCGTTGATCCTCTTCGGCGTGGGCCTCGGGATCGGCGCCATCGGCTCCGGGCTCACGCTCCGCCGGTTCCTCCGGGTCTGAGACCCGCCCGAACGCATCGCGACCTCGCAACTGATCGTTGCAAGCGTTGTCCGCACGCCAGGTGACGCAGTTGCCACTCGGTCGATTGCCGGGTCGGTACGGTGCGCTGATGCGTCCGAGACGACCTCCCGGCGGGCGGCAGAAGCGGCCGAGCCGCTCCCAGCGTGCAAGCGCTCGCAAGCCCGCGCAGGCGGTGAAGCGAGCCGAGCGCGGTATCGAGATCGCGCTTCCGGCGCGCAGGACGCCGCCCGAGCGCGTCGTCGCGCACCTCGGGCCGACGAACTCGGGTAAGACGTACGCGGCCCTCGAGGAGCTGGCTGTCACCGGAAGAGGCGTCTATGCAGGGCCTCTGCGCATGCTCGCGCAGGAGGCCCACCGTCGTCTGAGCGCGCGTCTCGGCGACGATCGAGTGGGGCTCATCACCGGCGAGGAACGGATCAACGAGCGCGCCCCCGTGATCTGCTCGACGGTGGAGATGGCGCCGCAGTCGGGCGAGCTCCTGGTGCTCGACGAGATCCAGTGGGCGGACGACGACGAGCGCGGATCGGCATGGACGCGGCTCCTGCTTGCCGGCGAGTACCGGCAGATCCTCCTGCTGGGCGCGCTCGACGCGCTTCCCCTGGTGGAGAGGGCTTTCCCGGATGCCGAGCTCAAGATCTTCGAGCGCAAGCTCCCGCTCGAGTGGATCGGCGAGCGGACGCTCCGCTCGCTGATCACGGGCACCATCGTGGTGGCGTTCAGCCGTCGCGCCGTGCTCGCGCTCGCGGGCGAGGTGAACCGCCTCCATTCCGGGCGTGTGGCGGTTCTGTACGGCGCGATGCCGCTCGCCTCGCGACGGGAGGAGATCGACCGCTTCCTCTCGGGCTCTGCGGACGTGTGCGTGGCCACGGACGTGCTCGGGCACGGAGTCAACCTCCCCTGCGAGACCCTTCTCTTCGCCGAGACGACCAAGTTCGACGGGCAGGCGCGACGCCCCCTCCTTCCCTGGGAGCTCGCGCAGATCGCGGGTCGCGCCGGCCGCTTCGGGCTCGTCGAGCGTGGACATGTCGGCGTCTTGAGCGGCCTCGTCTGGGGGGAAATCGACGCGGAGCTCGTGGTCTCGGCGCTGGAGCCGCACATCCCGCTCCCGGGCGGGCACTGGGGCTACCGGGTCGTCGACGAGGCGAGGATTCGGCCGCGTCTCTCGGACCTCGGGGTGGACGATCCGAGAGACCTCGACGCGGCGCTCGTCGCCTGGCATCGTGTCGCGGTTCGCGAGTGGGCGTACGAGAGCTGGCTCGCGGTCGAGTCGCTCCAGCCGATCCGCCTTCGGGTCGATGCCGTGCAGCGGCGTCTCGGCCAGCGCGGGCGGCGGCTTTCGCTCGACGACACCTGGAAGCTCGTCAACGCGCCGGTCGACGAAGACGCGCTCGAGCTGCTCACGACCCTCGCGCTCGCCATCGCCGGCGACCGGGTGGCGCGTCCATACCTCTCTTTCCTCCTCGACGCCACGAGGCTTCGGAACGCGTCGCTCGAGGACGCCGAGCAGGCGGGTCGCGAGGCGAGCATCCTGCGCTGGTTCGCCCTGCAATATCCGGGTGTGGGCAGTGTGACGATCGAGCGAGCCGCGGCGCTCGAAGAGGCCGCAGCGAGGCGCGTCGTCGTGCGTCTCCGCCACGAGGTCGAGTCGCCCACAATCGGACGGTGCCGGTCGTGCGGCCGCTCGTGCCCGCCGTGGTTCCCGCTTTGCGAGCGCTGTGTCGGTCGCGCCGACACGCGGAGTCGGGCTGCGCGCCCGTGATATGAACTCGCCATGACGGTAGACGAGCTCCGTGCGCTTCCACTGTTCGAGGGCGTCTCCGACGCCGGGCTGGAGCGGCTCGCACGCACGGCCGCGGCGATCGAGTGCGAGCCTGGCCAGGTGCTCGTGCTCCCTGGCGACCCGGGCTCCGGGATGTATGTCGTGCTCGAGGGGGCCGTGAGCGTCGAGATGCGCGGCGGCTGGCACACGGAGTTGCGGGAGGGGAACTTCTTCGGCGAGATCGCGCTGCTCGTACCGGGCGCGGGCCGTGTCGCCCGCGTACGCGCCGCCGTCGCGTCGCGCTGCCTGAGCGTGCCGCGCGAGGACTTTCTCGCCCTCGTCGAGAGCGAGCCCACACTTGCGCTCGCGATGCTCCGCGAGCTCGCTCGGCGCCTCAGCTACGCGACCGCGGACGCCTGACCAGGTCGAGCACGGCGACATAACCGGGGCCGTCGTCGATGAATCGGCTCACGACCCAGCCGGTTCCCTCCGCAAGCTGTACGACCTCCTCGCGCGATGCGAAGAGGACGTCGTACCAGCGGGTCGCGTACTGCCGGTACTGACCACGGTTCTGGAGGTGCAGGCCGGCGCGTCCGGCGCCACAGCCGAGATCGAGCACGCGCCCGCGCACGAGCCTCATCGCGTGGCGCTCCTGCGGCCACCAGGACCGAAGCGGCGCCAAGTAGAAGCTCGGGTCGCTCGTAAAGATGCACCCGTCGTCGCGCTCGACGACCTCGACCGCCTGACACCCGGCGAGCAGATCGCTCAGCAGATGCCCGAAGGCGTCTTCGCCGGACGTGAGAGTCGTGCTCAGCAACTGAGGCGAGGGTAGTCGATCAGCTCGCGGCGGTCACCTCCCTACACTGGCGAGCGTGGCTCAATCGACCGGTACGAAGCTGATTGCCGACAACCGCCGAGCGCGGTTCGACTACGAGCTGCTCGAGCGCGTCGAGGCAGGAGTGGTGCTCACCGGCTCGGAGGTGAAAGCGGCGCGCGCCGGAGGAGTCCAGCTCGGCCAGGCATATGCGGACATCCGTGGCGGCGAGGCCTGGCTCGTGGGCGCGTCGATCGCCGAGTACGCGCCGGGAGCCGCGCTCGCGCACGAGCCCGAGCGCGACCGCAAGCTCTTGCTCCACCGCCAGGAGATCGACTCGCTGTACGGGAAGGTGCGCGAGAAGGGCCTCACTCTCGTCCCCACGCGCATGTACTTCAAGGACGGGCGCGTGAAGGTCGAGGTGGCGCTCGCTCGCGGCCGAGAGCGCGTGGACAAGCGACGAGCGATCGCCGACCGCGAAGCGAAGCGGCAGATGGAGCGCGCGTTCCGCCGGCGTCGCTGACGCATTTGGCGGCAAGCGACACACGCGTTAGGCTCGGCGGGTCGAAGCGGAGAAGGAGGGGTGGCTCTTGCGTCACGTTGCGCTGACCGTCAACGGCGAGCGCCACGAGCTCGACCTCGAGCCTCGTGCACTGCTCGTGTATGTGCTTCGGGAGCGTCTCGGTCTCGTCGGCACCACCGTCGGCTGCGATACGTCAGCGTGCGGTGCGTGCACCGTCCTCGTCAACGGCGAGGCGGTCAAGTCGTGCACGATGCTCGGCGTCCAGGCAGACGAGATGGAGATCACGACCATCGAGGGGCTGGCCTCGAACGGCGATCTCCACCCTGTTCAACAGGCGTTTCACGACCATCACGCTCTTCAATGCGGCTTCTGCACCCCGGGGATGGTGCTGGCGTCCGTCAGCCTGATCGAGAGCGGGGAGGCGACCAGCGAGAACGCGATACGCATCGGCCTCGAGGGGAACCTCTGCCGCTGCACCGGATACCACAACATCGTCAAGGCGGTCCAGGCCGTCGCGGGGGTGAGCTAGATGACGGCCACAGAGACCGCTCCGACCACCGGGACGTTCGTCGGAACGTCGGCCAAGCGGCGGGAGGACGCCGCGCTCCTCACCGGCCGCACGACCTGGGTCGACAACATGGCCCCCTTCGGAACCGTCGTCATGGCGATCGTTCGCAGCCCGTACGCGCACGCCCGCATCAAGGGCGTGAACCTCGAGGCGGCGCGCGCCGCCGAGGGCGTCGTCGCGGTGTTCAGCGGCGCCGACCTCGCCGAGGACTGGAAAGGGTCGCTCCCGTGTGCCTGGGCGGTCACCGAAGACATCAAGATGCCGCCGCACTTTCCGCTTGCGATCGAGGAGGCTCGCTACCAGGGCGACGGCGTTGCGGTCGTGATCGCGGACAGCCGAGCGCTCGCGAAGGATGCGGCCGAGCTCGTCGAGGTCGACTACGAGCCTCTCGCTGCGGTCGCGGATCTCGAGAAGGCGCTCGCCGACGATGCTCCGCTCGTCCACTCCGATCTCGAGACGAACGAGTGCTACGTCTGGAAGCTGGACGCGGGTGACGTCCAGGGCGCGATCGACGCGGCGGATGTGGTCGTCACGCGCCGCTATGTCCAGCCTCGGTTGATCCCGAACGCCATCGAGCCGCGAGCCGTGCTCGCGCAGGCCGGGCCGACTGACGAGGTCACGCTGTGGTCCGCGACCCAGGTCCCTCACATCCTCCGCTTCGCACTCCAGCTCGTGGTCGGCATCCCCGAGTCGAAGATTCGTGTCATCGCGCCGCACGTCGGAGGCGGCTTCGGCTCGAAGCTCGACGTCTACGCGGAGGAGGCGCTCGCGGTTGCGCTGGCGCGCCGTCTTGGCCGCCCGGTGAAATGGACCGAAGAGCGCGCCGAGAACTACGTCGCCACGATCCACGGGCGCGACACCGTGCACGAGCTGACCTTCGCGGCGACGAAGGACGGAAAGATCACCGCGGTCTCCTCGGAGGCGAAGTGCGCCATGGGCGCGTATCTCCAGCTCGTGACGCCGGGCATTCCGCTCCTCGGCGCGTGGATCTACAACGGGCCCTACGACATCCCGAACTACAGCGTCACGTTCACCGGTGTCTTCACGAACACCACGCCGACGGATGCCTACCGTGGCGCGGGCAGGCCGGAAGCGACGTACGTCCTCGAACGCACGATGGACGCACTCGCGACGGAGCTGGGCATGGATCCCGTCGAGCTCCGTCGAAAGAACTTCATCACGGAGTTTCCGGCCCAGCTCGCGTCGGGATTGACCATCGACTCGGGCGACTACCACGCCTCGCTCGACAAGCTGCTCGAGCTGCTCGACCTCGACGAGATCCGAAGCGAGCAGGCCGCACGGCGCGAGCGCGAGGACGTCAAGCAGATCGGCGTCGGCTTCTCGACGTACAACGAGATGTGCGGCCTCGCGCCGTCACGAATCCTGGGGGCGATCCGCTATGCGGTCGGGGGCTGGGACAGTGCGACCATCCGCTTTCAGCCGCTCGGCTCGGTGCAAGTCGTGACAGGAACCTCGCCGCACGGACAGAGTCACGAGACCTCCTGGGCGCAGATCGTGGCCGACCGCCTTGGCGTAGGCATGGACGACGTCGAGGTGCTGCACGGCGACACGGCCGTGTCCCAGCTCGGGATGGACACGTACGGTAGCCGCTCGCTCGCCGTCGGCGGGGTGGCGCTCTGGCACGCGAGCGAGAAGATCCTCGATAAAGCGCGGACGATCGTGAGCCATCAGCTCGAGGTCGCACCCGACGACCTCGAGTTCGCCGACGGCGCGTTCAGCGTCAAGGGATCGCCCGAGAAGCAGATGTCGATCCAGGCGGCCGCCTTCCAGGCTCATTCCGCGCACAACCTTCCGGACGGGATGGAGCCGGGGCTCGAGGCGACGGCGGTCTACGACCCGCCCAACTTCTCCTGGCCAGCCGGGGCGCACGCAGCCGTCGTCGAGGTCGACACGGAGACGGGCGATACGCGTCTCATCCGCTATGTCGCCGTCGACGACGTGGGCTCCCAGGTGAACCCGATGATCGTCGAGGGCCAGGTGCACGGCGGGATCACGCAGGGCATCGCAGCCGCGCTGTGGGAAGAGGCCGTCTACGACGAGGACGCCAATCTGCTCACGACGACGATGACGACGTATCTCGTGCCCACGGCGGCGGAGCTTCCCTCGTTCGAAACCGACCGGACGGAGAGCTCCAGCCCGATGAACCCGCTCGGTGTGAAGGGGGTGGGGGAGACCGGGACGATCGCTGCGGCGCCTGCCGTTATCAACGCGGTGGTCGACGCGCTCTCCCACCTCGGCGTGAGCGACATCCAGATGCCCGCAACGCCCGAGAGGGTCTGGCGTGCGCTTCAGGAGGTGAAGTCGTGATTCCGGCGGGATTCGACTACGAGGTCGCCGACAGTCCGGCTCACGCGCTCGAGCTGCTCGGCTCGAGCGCGGACGCGAAGTTGCTCGCGGGCGGGCATTCGCTCCTTCCCGCGATGAAGCTCCGTGTCGCGCGGCCGTCGCTGCTCGTCGACATCGGCCGGCTCGCTGAGTCGAGCTACGTGCGCGACGCCGGTGTGCAGGTCGCGATCGGCGCGCTCACCCGGCACAAGGACGTTCGCGACGCCCCGCTGCTGCGGGAGCACTGTCCGATCGTCTCGTTCACGGCGGGAGAGATCGGAGATCCGCAGGTCCGGCATCGCGGGACGATCGGAGGCTCGATCGCGCACGGCGATCCCGCGTCAGACCTTCCGTCCGTCATGCTCGCACTCGACGCCGAGCTGGTGGTGCGGGGATCCGAAGGCGAAAGGATCGTCCCCGCCCGTGAGTTCTTCACCGGCGTCTTCCAGACGGCTGTCGGAGCAGGGGAAATGCTCGTCGAGATCCGCGTCCCGAAGCTCGGCGCCTCGACCGGATGGTCGTACGTGAAGATGACCCGGCGCGCGCAGGACTGGGCGACGGTCGCGGTCGCGGCAATCGTCGAGCGCTCGAACGGCTCGATCGAGCGCGCGGCGATTGCACTCACGAACATGGGCGGAACAACGCTCCGCGCGACTGCGGCCGAGGAGGCGATCGCGAGCGGGACCCCGATCGACGAGGCAGCGGCGCTCATTCCCGAAGGCACGGAGCCGCCGTCGGACTACGCGGCGAGCGCGGAGTTCAGGCTGCATCTGGCGGAAGTGCTCGGCAAGCGGGCGCTCGCCGAAGCCCTGGAACGCTGAGACGAGGCCGCGCAACGAAGCGCGGCCTCGTCCTCGCTACAGGCGGGTGTACTCGAACTCGGGGACCGGCTCGGGTGCCGGCACGGACTCGAGCGTCTCGCGAAGGATCTCGTCCGGAGTCGTCGACTCTTCCGTGATCAGCCGGTGCCGCAGGACGAACGGCACGATCTCCTGCACGTCCTCGGCGGTGATCGCCATGCGGCCGTTCAGCCGGGCAACCGCCTTCGACGCGCTCGCGAGATGGATGAGCGCGCGCGAGCTCGCTCCGAGCTCTACTCCCGGAAGCTCCCGCGTCTTGCGTCCGATCGCGACGATGTAGCGCCCCACGGGAGCCGGCAAGATCGTCGCGTTCAGCTCCTGGCGCGCCTTGTCCAGGCCGACGACACCGAGGAGGGGCTTGATCTCGCCGAGCATGTCGGGCGCGACACCCGAATGCGGAAGGTCGAGCATCTCGAACTCGCTCTCCTCGTCGGCGTACTCGAGGATGATCTTGAAGAGGAAGCGGTCGAGCTGCGACTCCGGCAGCGCGTAGATCCCCTCGTGCTCGAACGGGTTCTGCGTCGCGATCACCAGGAACGGATCCTGTAGGCGGTGCCCCTTGCCCTCGACCGTGACCTGGCGCTCCTGCATCGCCT
>JACCWU010000291.1 GCA_013697465.1 Actinomycetota bacterium
TGCTCGCACCTTCGCGCCGCACGACGAGCACGATCTTGGCGTGGGTCTTGAGCCCCACGACGCCGTACACGACATGGACGCCGGCTTTCTCGAGCGTTCGCGCCCAGGCGATGTTCGTCTCCTCGTCGCCGCGCGCGGTGAGCTCCACGAGCGCGACGGTCTCCTTGCCGGCGGCAGCCGCACGGATGAGGGAGCGCACGATGGGAGCCGCGGCCTCCGCTGACGTCCGGTAGATCGTCTGCTTGAGCGCGAGAACGTCCGGGTCGTCCGCCGCCTGGTCGATGAGCGCCTCGACGGACGTCGTGAATCGGTCGTAGGGGTGGTGAACGAGGACGTCGCCTTGGCGGAGGGCTTCGAAGATGTCCCGCGGCTCACCGCGGACCGGCGCGAGCTCCGGCGGCGTCACCCCGTGCCACGCTTTCGCCTTGAGTGCGGGCCGGTTCAGCTCGGCGAGCGACCAGAGATCGCCGAGGTCGAGCAGACCGTCGATCACGTAGAGGTCGGAGCGCTTCAGGTGAAGCTCCTTCAGGAGAACCGTGCGGAGGTCCTGTGGGAGCGACGCCGCCACCTCGAGGCGGACCGCCTCCGGCGAGCGCTGCCGGCCGAGAAGCAGAGACTCGAGCGTCTCGAGCAGGTCGCCGGCCTCGTCGACCTCCACCTCGAGCTCCGCATCGCGCGTGACTCGAAACGGATGGTGGGCCACGATCTTCATCCCGGGAAACAGCCGGTCGAGATGTGCGGCGACTACCTGCTCGAGCGGGACGAAGCGGCGACCGCCCGGCACCTTGAGGAAGCGCGACAGGCGGGTCGGGATCTTGACGCGGGCGAAGCGCCGAAGTCCGGAGGTCCGGTCGCGCACGACGACGGCGAGGTTCAGCGAGAGGTCGGAGATGTACGGGAAGGGGTGAGCCGGGTCTACCGCCAGCGGCGTCAGCACGGGGTATACGTGCCGCTCGAACTCCTCCCGCAGGGCCTCGCGCTGCGTCTTCTTCAGGTCGTCCCAGTCGACGATCTGTACGCCGCCCGCCTTGAGCCGCGGCCGGACGTCTCCCTCGAAGGTCTGTGTCTGACGCGCAACGAGCTCCTCGACGCGGTCCTGTATCGCGTCGAGTTGCTCGCGTGGGCTCATGCCGTCCGCCGAGCTCCCCTGCACCCCGGCGACCACCTGCTCGCGAAGGCCCGAGACCCGAATCTGGAAGAACTCGTCGAGGTTGTTGCTGAAGATGGCGAGAAACTTGGCTCGCTCGAGCACCGGGCGAGCATCGTCCGCGGCGAGCGCGAGGACGCGCTCGTTGAAGTCGAGCCACGAGAGCTCGCGGTTGAAGAACCGGGAGTCGCTCGACCGACCCGTGTGCCCGGACCGATCCGTGCCGTCAGCGTCGAGCTCCGGCGTTCTCTGCGTCTTTCCGCCCTCTTTCGGGTTCATGCGCTCAGCGCCTCGGTCCTCGCCATGCAGGGCGCACGACCTGGTGTCGGTCGAGCCGTCATCGGCGTTCCGTACCCCAGATGACTTCGCAGAACCTCGCTTTTCGCTTGTAGATGAAGCGCTCCGCGGAGCGTAGGGCGCCCGAGTACGACTCGAGGATCGAGTAGTCGCCACGACGGACGGCTCGGTACGTTCCGGCGGGCACCGTGCGGACGACCTGAGCTTCCACATCACCGACGGGGTCGGGCATCTCAGGCCGTGAGAGGGACTCGCGGGTGACGGCGTGCCACCGAAGCCTGAAGTGGTGATCGACGTCCGCGACCGAGGGTCCTTCGATTCGGACCGCGGCGTCGTGCCAGCCGATGCCGCCTCTTGCGAGATGCGTCGGCGTGTCGTACGGATCGCCGCCGTCCACTGTCAGGTCGATCCCTCCGACGAAGGCGACCCGGCCGTCGATCACGATTGCTTTCTCGTGATGGCAATGCATGAAACCCGTGCACGCATCGACCTCCGCCTGGATCTCGGTGTGACGAGCCAGCGCATCGAGCATCTCCCGGACCTCGAGACGTGAGGGCTTGAACAGGGGAAGCGGCGCCCCTTTCCATGAGAGAACGCGGACATCGATCCGCTCCGCCAACTCGGCAAGCAGGTTACGGAGGACGACCGGCTCGTCGTCGCGCGACAACTGCAGCTCGGGCGAGAAAAACCAACCCGCGATGTGGACGTACGACTCAGCGCGCGAGAGCGCCTCTGCGACTGCCGGAAGCATCTCCGAGCCGTCGACGAGAACGTCGAGCGCGTTGCCGGGTCGAGCCGGGTAGGTGCCGTGAGCGAACCCGAGCCCCGAGGCGTCGAGTGCGCGCTGCCACCCCACGTGGCGAAGGCGTCGTCGATGTCGGCTACGGACGGCGCGGTCGATTCGCTCCCCGAACGCGTGGCCAAGCTTGACCGTGACCGACTCGAACGCCCGTGGCGTCGTCGATACACCTGCGACCGAGTCGGCAGGTCTCGGTTCGCGGCCGGTCGAGGTGTCGTCGTCGTGTTGCTCGGACATGCAGGCTCTATCTACCACGCCTCGTATCGGCGCAGCACAGCGGCTTGGCATGGCTCGATCAGGTCTCTCGACACATCCTGAGGGTCAGCGAGTCCGGTGCCGACGTGAGTACGGTCTCGAACGTGGACGAGTTTGTGATCCGGAGAGCGACGAGTCGCGACATACCGGTCCTCGCGCGCCTTCGCCGTGAGTTCACGCTCGAGGACGGTCCAATCTCGTCTCCGCGCGAGGACTTCGACGCGGCGTTTGCCTCGATCGTGAGTACGGGGCTGGGCGAAGGGCGCTGGACGGTCTGGGTCGCCGAGCACGAGGGCGAGATCGTTGCGCACGCGTTCGTCGGCCTCATCGACAAGATCCCACGGCCGCTGCCGACTTCCTCACGTTGGCTCGGGTACCTCACAAACATGTACACGAAGCCCGCATTTCGCAGCCGGGGCCTGGGCGGCCGCGTTCTCGAAGCTGCGAAGGAATGGGCGAAGGATGATGACGTCGAGCTGCTCGTCGTGTGGCCGAGTGACGAAAGCGTGAGCTTCTACCGCCGCCACGGCTTCGTCGGCGAGCGCGAACCGCTCGTGTGGCTCAACCCGAGTGCCTCCGAATAGCGGGAGCGGCGAGGTTACGATGACCTCGCGGGACGCGGTTCCCGCCGGTCGCATGGACCACCTGTCTCCGTTGCAGCCACTCGTCGCCGAGCTTGCCGAGAGCGAGCGCTTCCGCGCGTTCGTGGACGATCTTCCCGTCAACGCTCGAGTCTCCGAGCCCGCGCTGCCTCTCGTCCTCGCCGCGCTGCACGACACGCTTCGGCGACCGCTCCTGTGCCTGCTCCCGGAGGACGAGCAGGCGCGGGACGCGGCCGATGCGGTTGGCTGGTACGGCGACCCCGAGCGGATCGCCTTGCTCCCGAGTCGAGGAGTCCGTTGGGACTCCGGCCTCGAGCCCCCGGCGCACCTGGTCGGCGAGCGCTTTCGGGCGCTCGCGGTGCTCGAAGCGGGTGGGCTCGTCTGCGCGTCGGCCCGCGCGCTGGCGGAGGGCTTGCCTCCTGTCGACACGCGGCCCGCGGCGATTCGCGTCACGCACGGGGAGGAGCTCGGGCTGGAGCGCCTCGTCGAGGCGCTCACGCTCGCAGGCTACGAGCGGGTCGAGCGGGTCGAGGAGCGCGGCCAGATCGCGGTGCGCGGCGGGATCGTCGACGTCTTCCCGAGCACGGGCCGGGAGCCGCTTCGTATCGAGCTCTTCGGCGACGAGATCGAGCAGGTTCGCGCCTTCTCGCCGTTCACCCAGCGCACGCTGCATTCGGTGTCCGACGCGATCATCTACCCGGCCGCGGAGCGACGCGCAGATCTCGGCGAGCCGCAGCTTCCCGACGAAGGGGAGCACCGGGAGGTGCCGCGCGACCTCGTTTCGCCGGTCGCTCACCCACCCGACCTCGTGTGGCAGCCCGACGAGGTTCGGCGTGTCTGGGAGGAGGAAGGGCTCTCCGGGCCCACGCTCGACGGGGCGTCGGAGCTCGATCCGTTCCCGCAGGCGCAGTCTCATTCGTTCGAAGCGCAGCGCCCGGCCATCGCAGCGCGCGGTCTCGCCGAGGCGGAGAACGAGCTCGCGGCGATGCTGAAACAGGGACGCCGCGTCCTTGTCGCGTTCCCGCATCGGGGTGAAGCGCAGCGTACGCAGCGCCTTCTGCGCAGGGTCGAGGCGGAGCTCGTCGACGACGAGAGCGCGCTTCCGCGGGAATCCGGACTCCGTTTCGTCGTCAGCCCGGCCCGCCGCGGCTTCGTCTGGCGAGACCTCGGCATCGCGCTTCTCCCCGACGTCCAGGTGTTCCGGAAACGCCCGCCGCGCGCGGACGCTCGGCTCGGCCGTGCGCTCCAGTCGTTCGCCGACCTGCGGACCGGCGATTACGTCGTCCACGAGGACCACGGCATCGGTCGGCTCCTGGGCTTCGAGACGAAGGAAGTCGCCGGGGTGACGCGCGACTACCTCTATCTCGCCTTCCGCGGCGAGGACCGCCTGTACGTCCCGCACGAGCAGCTCCCCAAGGTGAGCCGCTACATCGGCGCGGATGCAAAGGCGCCGGTGCTGTCGAAGCTCGGCGGCAAGGCGTTGCAGAACCTGAAGAGCCGTGCGCGCGCCTCCGTGCGGGAGCTCGCGGGAGAGCTCATCGCGTTGTACGCGCAGCGTGAGCAGGCGCCGGGCTTCGCATTCGAGGTCGGCGGCGATTGGCTTGAGCGTCTGGAGGCGTCGTTCCCGTACCGGGAGACCGACGATCAGCTCCAGGCCATCGAAGTCGTGAAGGAGGATCTCGAGGCGCCGACGCCCATGGACCGGCTCGTCTGCGGCGACGTCGGGTTCGGCAAGACCGAGGTCGCCGTCCGGGCGGCCTTCATCGCGGCGCTCAACAGCAAGCAGACCCTCGTTCTCTGTCCGACGACCATCCTCGCCGAGCAGCACTGGAACACGTTCCGGGAGCGCTTCCGCGACTTTCCGGTCAAGGTCGAGATGGTCTCGCGGTTCCGCTCGCGCGCGGATCAGGCTCACATTCTCCGCGAGTTCCGGGAAGGGACGGTGGACGTCCTGATCGGCACCCACCGCGTGTTGTCCCGGGATGTCGTACCGAAGAACCTGGGGCTCGTCGTGCTTGACGAGGAGCAGCGCTTCGGCGTTGCGCAGAAGGAGCTCCTCCGCTCGCTTCGCCTGGAGGTGGACGTCCTGGCGCTGTCCGCGACGCCGATCCCGAGGACGCTGCACATGTCGCTTTCGGGGTTGCGGGACATCTCGATCATCGAGACCCCGCCGCACGGGCGCCGCCCGATCCGCACGATCGTCGGCGAGTACGACGAGGAGCTCGTGAAGACCGCACTGGAGCGCGAGCATGGGCGCGGAGGACAGGCGTTCTACCTGCACAACCGGGTGGAGACGATCGAGGAGGCAGCGCTCAAGCTCCAAGAGCTCCTGCCGGGGCTCCGTTTCCTCGTCGCGCACGGGCAGATGGCGGAGCGGGAGCTCGAGGAGCGAATGCACACGTTCGTCGCCGGCGACGCCGACGTGCTCGTCTCGACAACGATCATCGAGTCGGGCATCGACATTCCGGAGGCGAACACGCTCGTCGTGGAGCGAGCCGACGCGCTCGGCCTCGCCCAGCTCTACCAGATCCGAGGCCGCGTTGGACGCTCCGACGTCCCCGCCCACGCGTATCTCTTCTATCCCGATGCGACCGAGCTCACGCCCGAGGCACGGGCACGGCTCGCAACGCTCGCCGATCACACCGAGCTCGGGGCGGGCTTCCAGATCGCGATGCGCGACCTCGAGATCCGAGGAGCAGGCGATCTGCTCGGCCCCGAGCAGTCGGGTCACGTCGCGGCGCTCGGGTTCGAGCTCTACGTCGAGATGCTGAACGAGGCGGTGGCGGAGCTGACCGGCCAACGGCGGGTCGTCGCCAGGCCCGTTCGCGTGGATGCACGGGTCGATGCGTACGTCCCTGCCACGTACATCGCGTCCGAGGCGCTCAAGATCGACCTACACCGCCGGATCGCGCTGGCCGAGGACGAGGACGAGCTGCGCGAGCTCAACGAGGCGACCGAGGACCGCTACGGGCCGGTCCCAGAGCCGGTCGAGAACCTGTTCGCCATCCAGCTCGCGAAGCTGAAGCTCGCTCGTCTGGGGGCGGACTACCTCGTGTACCGAGGTGCACGTGCCACCGTCGGGCCACTTGCCCTCGGGTCGGGCGAGCTCCAGGCGCTCCGGGCGGACGTTCCGACCGCGATCTACAGCACCCAGAAGCGCGAGGTATCGCTCCGCGTCGAGGGTCTCGAGGGAGCGCTGGAGCTGCCCGATGCTATAGTCCGGGCGCGCTTGGCCGCCTGAGAACGCGGCCTTTTTCATGGCTCCGTTCTCATGGCTTCGACTGCGCAGGCGCCTTCCGAACCGAACCGCACACTGCACCCGAACGACACGCAACGTCTGCCCAACAACGCCTCGGCTATAAGGGACAAGCTCATGAAGCGTCTACCTCTCTCCCTCGCACTTGCGACGGCTGTGCTCGCCCTGGTTGCAGCCGGATGCGGTGGCGGCGCCGGCGACGTGCCTTCGGATGCGGTCGCCGTCGTGGACGGAATCGAGATCCCCCGCGCCGACCTCGACGAGCTCGTCGCGCAGGCGAAGACCAGTTTCGAGCCGGGTAGTCGCGACTTTCCGAAGGTGGGTACGCCCGAGTACCAGCAGATCCAGCAGCGATACGTGGCCTTCCTCGTGCAGAAGACCGAGTTCGAGCAGGCCGCCGCAGCGGAGTTCGACGTCGAGATCACGGACGAGGATGTCGACAAGGCGCGAGCGGACTTCCTCAAGAGCCGTTCGTGGGACGAGAAGAAGCTCGCCGACGAGTTGGAGAAGCTGGAGCTCTCCGAAGAGGGATTTCGCGAGACGCTCCGGGTCTCGGTCCTGTCACAGAAGATCTTCGACGCCGTGACCAAGGACGTGAAGGTCTCGGACCAGGATGCGCTCGCCTCCTACACGCAGCGGCAGGACGAGTTCCGCACGAAGGATTCGCGCGACGTCCGGCACATCCTCGTCTCCGAGAAGACGAAGGACGGCCAGATCGACTTCGCCAAGAGCAAGACCGAGGCCGACCGGATCTACGGGCTGCTGCGGGACGGCGGGGACTTCGCCGCGCTGGCACGGCAGTTCTCGGAGGACCCCGGCTCGAAGGACTCGGGCGGCAAGCTCACCTTCTCACGCGGTGAGTTCGTAGCTGAGTTCGAGAAGGCGGCTTTCGAACTGAAGACCGGCGAGATCGCCCCGCCGGTCAAGACGGTGTACGGCTATCACGTGATCGAGGCGCTCTCTGACATCCGTCCGGCGCAGGTGACGCCGTTCAAGCAGGTGAAGGACTCGATCAAGGCGCAGCTGCTCCAGGACAAGCGCAACGCGGCGATGACGGAGTGGGTCAAGGATTTGCAGAAGCGCTACGAGGGAAAGGTCAGCTACGCGGCCGGCTTCGAGCCCCCGGAGCTTCCCGAGTCGACCGCGACCGAGACCGAGTAACGTCCGCAGCATGCCACTCGCGGAGGCGCTCCTCGACCTCCAGGAGCTGACGCGGCGGCTGCGCCGGGACTGTCCCTGGGACCGGGAGCAGACCGCGAAGACGATCGTCCCGCACACGGTCGAAGAGGCATACGAGGTCGCTGACGCGGCCGAGGCCGGCGACGAAGCGAAGCTGCGCGACGAGCTCGGCGACCTTCTGTTTCAGGTCTACTTCCTCTCGCTGCTCCTCGAGGAGCAGCGGGCCGGCGATCTCGAGGAGGTCGCTCGCGGCGTTCACGACAAGCTGGTTCGCCGACATCCGCACGTCTTCGGTGAGGGCGACGCGGGGACAGCCGGTCGCGTTCGCGAGCGCTGGGAGGAGGTCAAGACCGAGCAGGAGGGCCGGGAAGGAATCTTCCACGACCTCCCCGGCGCGCTACCCGCGCTGATCCACGCCCGGAAGGTGCAGCGTCGTGCTGCCGCCGTCGGGTTCGAGTACCCGGACCTCGAGAGCCGCTTCGCGCACCTGCGCGCGGAGCTCGCGGAGCTCGAGGCCGAAGTCGAGCGCGGCGGCCCGATCGTTTCCGAGACCGAAGCCGATCCGCGCGCGGTCGACGAGATCGGAGACGTGCTCTTCCTGACCGTGAACGTCGCCATGAGCCTCAACGTCGACCCGGAGCTGGCGCTGCGGAAGTCCGCGCGGAAGTTCGTCGAGCGTGTCGAGCGGGCAGATGCGATCGCTGCGGGGCACGGCGAGCGCTGGGTCGAGCTCCCGCTCGAGCGCCAGGACGGCTACTACGACCTCGCGAAAGAGGAGCTTCGCAGGTGAGCGGCAGGATTGCGCGTGTGCATGGACGTCAGATCCTCGACTCGCGAGGCAATCCGACCGTGGAGGTCGAGATCACGCTCGAGTCCGGTGCCTTTGGCCGAGCGGCGGTTCCCTCGGGCGCCTCGACCGGCGAGCACGAGGCGGTGGAGCTGCGGGACGGTGACCCCGCGGAATACCTCGGCAAGGGCGTCACGAAGGCGGTCGCCAACGTGAACGGGGAGATCGCCAAGGCGTTGACGCGCGCGGACGCCGAGGACCAGCGAGCGCTCGACGGGCTGCTGATCGAGCTCGACGGCACGCGTAACAAGGGACGGCTCGGAGCGAACGCGATTCTCGGGTGCTCGCTGGCCGCGGCCCGGGCCGGGGCGGACCAAGCCGGAGTCTCGCTCTTCCGCTGGATCGGAGGCGCCGACGCGCGCACGCTCCCCGTGCCCCTCCTGAACGTGATCAACGGCGGCGCCCACGCGCAGAATCGGCTCGACCTGCAGGAGTTCATGATCGTGCCCGCCGGAGCGCACACGTTTTCGGAGGCGCTTCGAGTGGGAACCGAGGTCTTCCACCGGCTGAGGGAAGTGCTCCACGAGCGGGGCCTCGCGACCGGCGTCGGCGACGAAGGCGGATTTGCACCCGATTTCGAATCGAGCGAGCGGGCGATCGAGGCGATCATGGAAGCAGCCGAGCGTGCCGAGCACGGGGACCGAATCGGCATCGCGCTCGATCCTGCAGCGAGCGAGTTCCACCGAGACGGCGCGTACGTGCTCGCAGGGGAAGAGCGCACCCTCTCCCCGGAGGAGATGGTCGCGTTCTACGCGTCGCTTGCCGATCGGTACCCACTCGTATCGATCGAGGACGGGTTGGACGAGAACGCCTGGGAGGGCTGGAAGACGATGACCGACGAGCTCGGCGAGAGGCTCCAGCTCGTCGGAGACGACCTCTTCGTGACGAACGTGGAGTTCCTCGAGCGCGGGATCGAAGCCGGCGTGGCGAATGCGATCCTCGTCAAGGTCAACCAGATCGGCACGCTGACGGAGACGCTCGACACGATCGAGGTGGCGCGCCGCGCGGGCTACCGAACGGTCATCTCGCACCGCTCGGGCGAGACCGAGGACACGACGATCGCGGACCTGGCCGTCGCGGTGAACGCGGGGCAGATCAAGACCGGAGCGCCGTCGCGCTCCGACCGAGTCGCGAAGTACAACCAGCTCCTGCGGATCGAGGAGGAACTCGGCGCGGACGCCGCGTTCCCCGCCTGGGATGCGTTCCCCCGAGCACGCCGCTAGCCTGAGCGCGATGGCCGGGTTGCCACGCCGGACGAAGATCGTCGCGACCATCGGTCCTGCCTCGGCCGGCGAAGACGTCCTGCAACGACTGATCGAGGCAGGCATGGATGGGGCGCGGCTGAACTTCTCCCACGGCACCCATCAGGATCACGGAGAGAGCGCGCGCCGAGTGCGCGAGGCTCAGCAGACTGCGGGTCGCCCTCTGGCACTCATCGCCGACCTGCAGGGCCCCAAGGTTCGCATCGGCGAGCTGAAGGAACCCTTCGAGCTGCGGCCGGGCGAGACCGTCGTCGTCGCCGACGAGGGCGACGCCCGCGACGGCGACCTCCCCGTGGCACCAGCCGTGCTCGGCTCGGTTCTGCAGCCAGGTTTCGACGTCCTGATCGCGGACGGCCACGTTCGGTTACGGGTCGAGCGCGTGGAGAACAGGCGCGCATTCTGCGAGGTGGTGACCGGTGGGCTCGTGGAGGAGCACAAAGGGGTGAACGTTCCCGGCGTCGCGCTGC
>JACCWU010000296.1 GCA_013697465.1 Actinomycetota bacterium
AACGCCATCCACGCCGGCTTGGTCGCCGTCACACGAATGAGCTTCGACCGAATCACACGGCCCTTTCCCGTGCGGTCGACCGGCCGATGCCCGTTCTGCACGATGACGGAGATCAGAAGCGGGCTCACGACGCGGGGATCGAACCGGTGTATCCCAGCCGAGAAGTAGTTCGCGTGCGAGCCGAGCGCGACATAGACGACGGGGCGCGAGCCTTGCTTCGCGACCTTCGTCCAGTCGCGTCGTACGCCCTCGCTGTGTTGTGAGGCGCCGACGGCGAGCGGCTTGCCGCTTCGGTCGAGGACGACCGAGACGGCCTCCCAGTCGCCCTCGTGCACCTGCCACAGCTCGCCGGGCGGAACCGTCGTGCTGTAGGGGTTGAACGGGTACCACAGCCAGTACTGGAGGTCGATGCGGCTCTTTCGTGCGAACGCCGCCCCGTACACCACCGGCCGCGCGCCGTGCGCCGACTCGGCGGTGGCGTAGCAGGCAGTCGCCGCCACCCCTTCGACCGCGCGGCAGAGCCGCTGGTCGAGCCGAAGGTCGGCGCCCCCGGCCGGAAGCGGACCTCCGACCTCCTCCCAGCCGGACCCTGTCCGGCGAGTCAGGTCCGAATCGGCAAGGAAGCCCTCGACCGGAACAGGCTGAAACCGCTCGGCCGGGTGCAGCACGAGCACCGGGACATGTCGAGCGAGGAGCGTCGCAAGCGATGGCGTCACAGCCGGCGCCGCGCTTGCGGCAGGAACGAGCGCGACGCAGCCGAGCAACGCGCTCACGACGATCCGCACGCAGCTCAGTATGCCGCGCGGGCACCGAGGGCTGCCCTCGAGCTCAGGCGACGAGCGAGCGACGGAGCACGAGGCCGATCTCGTCGGCCGGCAGCGGCTTCGAGAAGAAGAAGCCCTGTCCGTAGCGGCAGCGGAGCTTCCGCAGGACGTCACGCTGCGCCACGTCCTCGACGCCCTCGGCAACCGTGTCGAGGTCGAGTGTCGCGCCCAGGCGAAGGATCGCGGCGGCGAGTCGCTCCTGCTCCTGGCTCGAGGCGATCTCATCGACCAAGGGCTTGGCGATCTTCAGCGTGTCCACCGGGAAGCGGCGCAGGTAGTTGAGGGACGAGTAGCCCATGCCGAAGTCGTCGATCGCGATCCTGACGCCGATGCTCTTGAGTGCCTCGAGCCGAGCTGCGATCGCAGGGTTGTCGAGCAGCACGCTCTCCGTTATCTCGAGCGTCAGTGCCGAGGGCTCGAGCGACGACTCGGAGAGGGCCGGCCTCACCTCCGCCTCGAGATTCCGGCTGGCGAGCTGCCGCGCGGAGATGTTCACGCTCATCCCGAGGTCCGGGTGGCCTAGGCTCCGCCAGTGCCGAGCCTGGCGGCACGCCGAGCGCAGCACGAAGCGACCGAGCGGGAGAATGAGCCCGGTCTCTTCGGCGAGCGGGATGAAGTTGTCCGGGAGCACGAGGCCGCGATCCGGATGACGCCAGCGCAGAAGCGCCTCGACCCCGGCGATTCCGCCCGACTGGAGCGCGACGATTGGCTGGTAGTAGAGCTCGAACGCTTCCGCTTCGACGGCACGCTTCGGCCTTGAGCCCGAGCCGCTCGAGCACCCGTGCGTGCATCGAGGGCTCGAAGAGCGCATACCGAGACATTCCCTCGCCCTTTGCGCGGTACATGGCGAGGTCCGCATTCCGCAGGATCTCGGTCGTCGAGACGTCGCTCGAGCCGAGGGCGACTCCGATGCTCCCTTGGACCGAGACCCGCGAGCCGAGCACGTCGAGGGGCTCGGATATCACACCGAGCATCCGCTGGGCGACGGCGACAGCCGCATCCGGCCCATCGACGTTCTCGAGGATGACGGCGAACTCGTCGCCACCGAGACGGGCGCAGGTGTCCTCCTCGCGGAGACAGCTCTCGAGCCTGCGCGCGACCGCGACCAGAAGCTCGTCTCCAGCCGCATGCCCGAGGCTGTCATTCACCGTCTTGAAGTCGTCCAGGTCGACGAACAGCACGCCGACGAGCGAGTGTTGGCGCCGGGTGAGGCCAAGCGCGTGGGTCACACGGTCGGTGAAGAGAGAGCGGTTCGCGAGTCCCGTGAGCGAGTCGTGGAACGCCTGATGCGAAAGCTGCTCCTCGAGCGCACGCCGCTCGGTCACGTCTCGGGCGGTAACGACGACCGCCGTGACGTTCGCGTCGTCGAACAGGTTCATGAAGACACTCTCGAGCTGACAGATCGACCCGTCAGCGCGCCGGAGTGGCAGGTCTCTCGGCATGGGCCTTCCGGGGGCACCGCACACCTGGCGGAAGAACGGGCGCAGCCGCTCGCTTTCATCCGGCTCGAGCAACTCAGGCAGCGTCTGCCCGATGAGCTCGTCCTCCGAGTAACCGAGCACACGCTCGACGGACGGCGTGTGGTACCTGATCTCGAGGTCGCGCTCGATCAGCATGATGACGTCGCTCGAGTTCTTGACGAGCGAGCGGAAGCGCTCAGCGCTCTGGCGCTCGTGGAGGTCCTCGGCTAGGGCCGCGCCTTCGAGTGCGAGCGCGACTTGGGCGGCGAGCGTCTCGACCCCCTCGCGCGCGTGCTTGGAGAGCGCCTCGCGCGAGTGGATGACAAGAGAGCCGCGTGCAGGATCCGGCGAGATGGGGCAGACGGTCAGCGCGCCCTCGCCCGTGTGAACCCCGAGGCGGAGCATGTCGTTCGTGCATGCGCCCGCGGCGGTGACGACCTCGAGCTCGTCGGCTTCGCCGAGCGCGAAGCCGACCGTGGCTCCCTCGACTGCGACGATCTCGAGCGCGTAGTCCACGGCGACGCGCTGGATGTCGTCGCGCGTCCACGCCGAGACGAGCGCGGCCGCAGCCTGGCCGAGCGCCTGCTCGCGCCGCTCGGCCCGCTCATGGCGCGCCACAACGCCGGCGAGCCTCACGATCACGAGCACGGAGAGCGTCGTCGCGGCGCCGACGATGACGAGAAGCTCGCCGCTTCCGTCCCGCAACGCGGCGACCGCGAGCATCGCAGGGGCCATGAGCGTTGCCGCCGAGAGCACCGCAAGACGCGTTCCCGACAGCCGTTTCTCGGGATCCGTGTTCGGCTCGGTGAGCTCGACCATGGAGGGATGCAGTGCTGCGGTGCCCAAGAGGACTGCTGAGAGCACGAAAAAGAGGTCGATCGGGTCGCCGACCTGGTACCAGCCGTGGAGCGACCCGAATCCGTACAGCGCGTCGCCGACGAGTTGGAAGAGGAGCGCCGTCGTCACCATCGCGAACGCAGGCGAGCGCAGGCCAGGGCCGAGCACCATGCGGGCGGCTACCGAGACGAGCAGTACGTCGAGGACGGGGAAGGCAAAGGCGATCTCCAGCGCATTCGAGCCCGTCGCGAGCCGCGGGTCCAGAAAGAACGTCCACGAAACGATCGCGACCCCAACCGTCACGATGCCCGCGTCCACGAGGCTCGGCCAGTCGCGGCCCGGAACCTGTCTGCGGATCATCAGCAGCAGCGCAGCGGCGAGAATCACATACGAGGCGAGCGACAGCGCGTCGGCCAGCGAGGGGAACGGCACGGTCTCGTGCCGATCGGCGAGAACGACGAAGACGGCGTCTGCCGCGATCGCACACAGTCCGCTTGCGGCTACGAGGTACCAGGGCGCCTTGGAGCGCGGCCGGTGAATGGTGACGCCGACGAGGGTTGCGACGACCGCCGCCATCGGGAAAAGCTGGTACTAGCGACCGTAGGCGACGCTCTCGTGCGGTAGCGAGACGTACGCCAGCGCGCTCGCCGACGCGATGAGGAAAAACGCGCGATGGGGACGCGCGAGCGTCACCAAATGCCTATCGGCACGTGATCGCTGTCAATTGAGGCTCGCCCGCGGACCGCGCGGGTCTCGGTGCTAGGGCTGGCCCGTCACGCTCGGGCGTGGCGGGATCGGGCAGGAGACGTAGCGTCGCCCGGTGAGCAGATGTCCGAGCTTGTACGCCTCGCACCCCGCGCAGAGGCCGGTGACGGAGGCAAGAAGCGCGAGAGCGGCGACGAGCGAGCCGATGGCCGTGCCGACCACGCCGGCTCCCAGAGAGAATGCGACCGTCGCTGCGGAGAGAAACCCCGCGCCGACCATGTTCGCGAAGCGCGGCGGGCGTGAGTCCTCGAGCCGGCCCTCACCGAACACGGGCTGCACAAGCTCGAAGTACGCCAGGCAAGGGAGGCAGAACCGACGGCCGAGCGTGAGCCCGATCGCGAGCTGGAGCGCGAGCAACCCGAAAATCCACCACCAGCCGGTAACCAGCGCGACGGCCGCGAGGACACCTACCACTGCCTGGTTGAACCGCGGCGCCCTCGAGTCGATGACGTCGAGGTCCCGGAACGGGTCTGCGAGGCGCTCCACCTGCTGCTTCACTTTGTAAAGTATTACAGCTCCCGCGCGCGGCTACGGGCGTGCCCAGATGACGAGCGCGTCGAGCACCGTCCGCAGCCGCTGCCCGTCGGTCGTGAGCACGTACTCGACCCGGGGAGGGCGCGCGTCGCGCACCTCTCGGCGAAGGACGCCCGCCTCCTCCAACTCGACGAGGCGCTGCGCGAGTGTCCCAGGGGGGATCTCGACGAGCGCCTGCCGGAACTCGTTGAAGCGCGTGCATCCTTGGTACGACGCGTACAGGATCGAGACGGCGTACCGCCGCTCGAGGACGCCCGCCGCGCGGCGGACGTCCTCCGGAACGGGAGACGTGTTCTTACAGCGCCACATTCGACTCGACGGGCTTCTCCTCGAGCGCGAAGGCGAGCACCTCGTCGATCGACATCACCGGATGGAACGTCACGTCCTCGCGCACCTTCTCCGGGATCTCCGTGAGATCGGCCCGGTTTCGCTCGGGGATGATGATGTCCGTGATACCCGCCGCGTGGGCGGCGAGCACCTTCTGCTTGAGCCCGCCGATCGGAAGCACGCGCCCCTGGAGCGTGATCTCGCCCGTCATCCCCACCGTGTGCCGAACCGGCCTCCGCGTGAGGAGGGATGCAAGCGCAGTCGCCATCGTGATACCTGCGCTCGGTCCGTCCTTCGGGATCGCGCCCGCCGGAACGTGGACGTGGAACGACCGATCGTCGAAAGCGTCCTCGTCGATGCCGAGCCGCGTAGCGAGGGACCGCACCGAGGAGAGCGCGATCTGCGCGGACTCCTTCATCACGTCGCCGAGCTGGCCGGTGAGAACGAGCTTGTCGCCGTTTTGGTGCGAGGTCGCCTCGATGAAGAGCACGTCGCCGCCGGTCGCGGTCGCTGCGAGCCCGGTCGCGACGCCCGGCACCGCCGTGCGCTCCGCCGTCTCGCGGAAGACCTTCTGACGGCCGAGCGCTTCCCTTATCTGCTCGTGCCCGATCTCCACCGGCACCTCGACGGTGTCGGAGGCGATTTTCGTCGCGGTCTTGCGCAGGATCGTGCCGAGCTCCCGCTCGAGCTGGCGCACGCCGGCCTCGCGCGTGTACTCCGTGATTCCGAGCTCGAGCGCCACGTCGGAGATCGAGACCTCGTCCTCACGCAGGCCGTTGCGCTCCCGCTGGCGCGGCCACAGGTAGCCGCGTGCGATCGCGACCTTCTCGTCGGTCGTGTACCCGTCGAAGCGGATGACCTCCATCCGGTCGAGCAGCGGGCCCGGAATCGTCTCCGTCATGTTCCCGGTCGCGAGGAACACGACCTCGGACAGGTCGAGCTCGATGTCGAGGTAGTGGTCACGGAACGAATGGTTCTGTGCCGGGTCGAGCACCTCCAGCAGTGCCGAGGACGGATCGCCGCGCCAGTCGGCGCCGATCTTGTCGACCTCGTCGAGCATGATCACCGGGTTCAGCGTCCCGGCGTCGCGAAGCGCGCGCACGAGCCGCCCCGGGAGCGCGCCGATGTACGTGCGGCGGTGGCCGCGGATCTCCGCCTCGTCGCGGATGCCGCCGAGCGACATGCGGACGAACTCGCGTCCGGTTGCGCGGGCGATGGACTCGCCGATCGACGTCTTGCCGGTGCCGGGCGGCCCGATGAGGGTGAGGATCGCGCCGGAGCGCTTGTCCTCCTCGATGCCGCGCTCCTTGCGGAGCTTGGCGACTGCGATGTACTCGACGATTCGGTCCTTGACGTCGTCCAGGCCCGCGTGGTCGCGATCGAGCACCTCGCGTGTGTACACCGGGTCGAGTCGCTCCTCCGAGCGCTTGCCCCACGGCACCGCGAGGAGCCAGTCGAGGTAGTTGCGGATGACGGTCGCCTCGGGCGTCTGGTCGCCCATGCGCTCGAGGCGCGAGAGCTCGCGCTCGGCCTGCTCGAGCACCTTCTCCGGCATCTCGGCCTCGGCGATCTTCTGCCGGTACTCCTCGACGACCGACGCCTCGTCCTCGCCGAGCTCCTTGCGGATCGAGTCGAGCTGTCTCCGGAGGATGTACTCGCGCTGTTGCTTCTCGACCCCCGACTCGACGTCGTCGTGGATGCGCTTCCGGACCTGCATCAGCGCCAGCCGCTCTCGCTGGAGCTCGAGCGCGAGCTCGAGCCGCTCGCGTACGTCGACGGTCTCGAGGAGCCGGACCTTCTGCTCGAAGGTGAGCTCCGGCGAGTAGCCGGACGTGTCTGCGAGCGCACCGGGGTCCGAAATCGAGCGGACGAAGGCCGCGATGCGGCCGTCGTCTCCGCGTAGCTCGAGGATCTCCTCGACGACTGCGCGGTACTCGCGCTCGAGCTCACGGAGCTTGCCGTCAACATGCTCGTCGTCGGGGTGCTCGTCCACGTCGACGAAGAGCTGTCCCTGGCTGTCGGTAGCGGCGGCGCCCGCGACTCCGCGGTGCAGCCCGTTCAGCGCGACGGCGCGACCTCCGCCCGGCAGCCGGATGCGATCGGTCACCTCCGCGACCGTCCCCACCTTGGCGTACTCCCCGTCGTGCTTGGGGACGAGCAGCACGCGCTCCTCGTCACCGACGTCCACCGTCAGGGTGACGTTCATGTTGGGGAAGACGACGAGGTCCTCCAGCGGCACCAACAGCAGCCTGATCGTGGTCTCGTTCTCGTTTTCGCTCACGCTTCTCTCTCCCATTGCGCTCTGAGTACTTAGTTCAAGAACTGTAGCGACTAGGGAATGGGTCGCGCCTGTTTTTCAGCGCCGCTGGCGCCGGAACGAGGCCAGCGCCAGGCGAGCACAGCGCCCTGCGAGAACGTCAGAGGAGGGACCCACGCCGTCTTGTCTCCAGGTCATGACCGCGACGACGAATACTCCGCCACGCCAGAAGACGAGCCCCGAGTCGTGTCGAGCGGCGGTGATCCAGCCCGCCTTGTGGAGTACCGCGACGTCTCGGTCCTGCCCGACGAACCGGTCGAGCTTGGGCGTGTCCCGCACGTGCGCGAGGAGCCAGAGGAGGTATCTGCCGTCCGCGGCGGAGAACCCAGCCTGCGCCGACCGCAGGATGCCCTGGTTTCCTGCCGCGAGCCAGATCGCCCGGTGGAGGGCGGCGAGGTCGCGAGCCGTCGTGTGCTTCCCGACACCGAACGCCGGCTGCTCCTCGACCCGGGCCGGAATCCCGCCCGACAAGCGCCTCACCTCGTACCCGCCGTACATCACGGAGTCCCGGAGCCCGATCGAGCGCATGAGCCCGTTCACCCTGCTTCCTCCTGCGCTCGTCGATCCGGCGAGCCAGATCAGGAGAGCGTTCGCCGCAGCATCGTCCGAAGGAACGATCATCTCGCGCAGCAGTGACCCGACACTCGAGCTCGGGGGCGGGATGCCGGAGTGCTCGGCCAGCACCGCCACCGCAATCGCGAGCTTGAGAGTGGAAGCCGCGGGGAAGCGCGCCTTGGCGTTCCAGGCCGCGCCCGCCCCGCCCGTCAGGCTCTGGACGTAGGCGGACGCGGTGCCGGGATATCGACGCAGCTCGTGTCTGAGGCGGCGCGCCAGAATGGGATCGTTGCGTGCCCCCACCATCCGCGGCCTCGCGGCGGCGGGCAACCCGAAGACGTTCCGGACGACGGCCGATGACCTTCCTCCTCCCAGCCCGATCGTGGTGATTCGTACCGCGACGTCGCCGAGCGGAAGTGCGACCCGGAGCGAGAACCGCCGTCCGCGGAGCGCGCTGTCGGCGAGCTCGCGGTGGCGGACGGTGACAACGACGCGGCGTGTGCCGGGCGCAGCGACTCCGGTGACGAGCCCGAACGACACCTGATACGGAGCCGGCTGCTCGATCGCGGGCGGTGGAAGCGAGGGCGCGGCGTCCATACGAGAAACGATAGGGGTCAGACCCCGGGACGTGTCCGGAGGAGACGACACGTGATGACAAGGAGTCCGGGCGACCCTCGCTTCGGCCCGGCGATAGTCCGCGAGAGACATGGCTTCGGGTCTGACCCCGGTCTAGCCTCTCGCCGTGACGTCGACGCCAATCCTCGCCCACCTCGACCTCGACGCCTTCTTCGCCGCCGTCGAGGAGCTCGAGGACCCGACGCTTCGGGAGAAGCCGCTCGTCGTCGGGGGGGATCCGCACGGACGCGGCGTGGTCGCGACCGCGAACTACGTCGCCCGCGCGTTCGGTGTCCGATCGGCCATGAGCTCCGCCGAGGCGCTCCGGCGCTGCCCGCAGGCGGTGTTCGTGCGCCCCCGCCATGCGCTGTACGCCCAGTATTCACGCGCGGTCTGGGACACGATCACCGATGTCGTCCCGCGGGTCGAGCGAACCGGGATCGACGAGGGGTATCTCGACCTCGGAACCGTTGCGCATGACTTCTCGCAAGCGCGGCGGGTCGCTGCTGCCATCCAGACTTCCGTCCGCGCGACGACGAGCCTGACGTGCTCGCTCGGCGTGGCGACCTCGAAGGTGGTATGCAAGATCGCGTCGGACAGGCGGAAACCGGCCGGCATCACCGTCGTGCCGCCCGGCAGGGAGGCTGGATTTCTCGCGCCGCTCCACGTGCGCTTGCTGCCCGGCGTCGGGCCGCGCGCGGAGGCACGGCTGATCGGCGCCGGCGTCTCGACGATCGGCGCTCTCGCCGCGCTGGCTGACAGCGACCTCAAGGCCCTGCTTCCGGGTGCGCTTGGCCCCCTTCTGCGGAATCGGGCGCGCGGCATCGACGCTCGTGACCTCGAGCTCGTAGGTGAGCCCGTCTCGGTGTCCGCCGAGGACACCTTCCCCCGTGACCTCTCCGACCGCGAAGCCCTGCACATGGAGATCCGCCGTCTGTCCATGCTCGTCTCCGAGCGCCTTCGGCGCTCGAACCTCTCCGGCCGGACCGTAACCGCGAAGCTGCGGTACGCCGACTTCTCGATCCGTACGCGCTCGACGACACTCGCAGCGGCCGTGGACGAGGCCGACCTGATCGGCGACATCGCCTGCGCGCTCCTCGACCGAGGGCTGCGCGATCGCCCCGGAGCGCTGAGACTCGTCGGCGTGGGTGTCTCGGGCCTGTCGCAATTCCGTCAGCTCACCCTGGAGACTTAGGATCCGGGCGTGTTGGAGGCCGGGCTCTGGGCGCTCTTGACCGCGGGGTCGCTGTGGGTAGGCGCGCTCGTTGCGCTCCTAGCCCGTCCGGGAAGCCGTGTGATCGGCCTCGCAATCGCTTTCGGAGCGGGAGCGCTGATCGCAGCTGTCGCCTACGAGCTCGTGTTCGACGCCTTCGAGACCAGCGTGCGCTTCGCGGCGGCCGGCTTCGCGGTCGGTGCGTTCGCCTTCTACCTCGGTGACTGGCTCATCGATCGGCGGGGAGGTCATAGCCGCAAGCGCATGCAGGGAGGGGGATCGCTGTCCGAAGCGGCCGGCGCGATCGTCCTCGGGACGGTGCTCGACGGGATTCCCGAGTCATTCGTCCTCGGAGCCGCGCTCCAGACCGACGGCGTCGTCCCGGTGGCGGTCGTCATCGGCGTGTGCGCCTCCAACGTGCCGGAGTCGCTGTCGGCGACGACCGGACTTCTCCAGAGCGGCTGGAGTCGCGCGCGCGTGCTGCTGATGTGGACGACGGTGGTCGCGGTGTCGGTGATCGCGGCCGCGCTCGGGTGGTTGGCCCTCGATGCCATTCCCGCAGGAGGCGGCGCATTTGCCCTCGCGTTCGCCGGGGGCGCCCTGCTCGTGATGCTGTCCGACACGCTCATGCCCGAAGCGTTCGAGCACGGCGGCCGCGAGGCGGGACTGCTCACTGCGCTCGGGTTCGCGCTCGGGTTCGGGCTCTCCTGACGGCTTACACGCGAAGAAGAGGCCGCGTCAGGCACGTCGGTCCGCCGTCGCCTTTTCTCGAGATCTCGTCCCCGCGATAGACCGCGACATCGACGCCGGCGCGCTCCATGCGCTGCCTCGTCTCCGGGTTCCCCTCGAGTGCCAGCGCTCGCCGCGGTCCGAGCGCCAGGACGTTCGCGCCCTGGGTCTCGAACTCCGCATCGGGCACCTCGACGACTTCGACGCCGCGCTCCGCGAGAAGGTGCAAGAGTCGAACGGGGGCGGCGCGCGGGTAGACGGCGGCGAGATCGCCGGCGAGCGGGGAGATGAAGGACATGAGGTGCATGACCTCTCCCGCCCCGTTCCAGTGCGGCAGGTCGAACGCAACGATCTCGACGCCCGGAAAGGCTGCGGCCAGCGCCGCGACCGCTCCCTGGTTCGTCCGGTAGCCGATGCCGACGAGGAGCGTGCGTTCGTCGAGCCAGAGGGTATCGCCGCCCTCGGCGCGCACCGGCGACTCGAGCGCTCCGGCAATAGGGACGCCGGCCGCCTCGAGAACCGGTGCGAGAGCCTCAGGCTCGCCGCGCCGGCCCTCCTTGCCGGGTCGCAGGAGGATCGCGCCCGCCGCCCCCACGAGCACCGGGTCGTAGACGTAGATCGCGTCCGGGTTGCCGAGCGCGTGCTGTGAGAGGACGACCTCCACGCCCGCGTCCTCGAGCAAGCCGCAGAGCAACTCGTGCTCGCGGGCCGCCGCGGCGTGATCGGGCGCTGCCCGCCAGCCGTACTCACGCCACCGCGCGACGTCCTCCAGAAGCGGTGGGCGCACCAGCACGCGCTTCAGCGTCCCGGTCATGGAGGCGCTGCCGAAAGCGCCCATGCGCGTTGCTACTCGTCCAGCACGCGCGGACGCTGCGACGTCGAGTACACGTCTTTCCTCGCGATGAGGCCGTCCCGAAACGGGAAGATGTCGACGCCGTCCCACTCGAGCCGCCGACCGTCGCTGTCGGTGGCCGTTGCCGTCCACTCGCTCACGACGAGATCTTCGCGTGCGTACAGCCGCCGTCCGCGAAAGTGCAAATCGGGCCAGTTCTCGAAGATCCGCGCGATGTGGGCACGAACGTCCTCACCCGCAACGCGCTCCCCAGCCGTGTGGTTCTCGAAGACCATGTCGGGCGTGTGAAACGCCACGATCGCTTCCACGTCGTGCGAATTCCAGGCGACGTCGTACTGCTCGATGAGCTGCTCGAGCTCGTGTGCGGCCGGGGTGTCGCTCACGCTGGCGAGTATCTCATGCGTTGACAGATATCGACGTTTGTCGATACGCTTCTATCGATGAACGTCGATGCCTTGCCGCTGCTCGCGACGTCCTCGTGCTGCCAGCCGCTCGACCGCGCCGGCCTGACAGACAAGGACGCCGAGACGACCGCTGCAATCTTCAAGGCGCTCTCCGAGCCCGCCCGCGTCACGATCGTGAACTTGCTCGCGCGGAGCCCCGAGCCCGTGTGTGTCTGCGAGTTGACCCCGGCTCTTCGCCTGTCCCAGCCGACGGTGAGTCACCATTTGAAGAAGCTCGTCGACGCGGGCCTGCTGCACCGCGAGCAGCGCGGCGTTTGGGCGTTCTACACCCTCGACCGCGAGGCCCTGGACCGGGCCGCGGGGATCCTCCAACTGGAAGGAGTACGGACATGACGATCGAGCTACGGGAGGAAGTTCGAGCGCGCTACGCCGAGGCGGCGCTCGGGCTTGCCAAGGGAGAGGGATGCGGATGCGACTGCGAGAGCATCGGCTGCTGCGGCGACGAGGCCGAGACGCTGCTCGGCCGCGGCCTCTATGACCTTCGCGAGCGGCAGGAGGTTCCCGATGCGGCTGCGCAGGCGAGTCTCGGCTGTGGCAACCCGGTCGCCGTTGCCGACTTGCGCGAGGGTGAGACGGTGCTGGATCTCGGGTCTGGTGGCGGCATCGACGTACTCCTGTCCGCCCGCCGGGTGGGGCCGAGCGGAACCGTCTACGGGCTCGACATGACCGACGAGATGCTCGAGCTCGCGAGACGCAACGCCACCACCGCGAAAGCCCGGAACGTGCACTTCCTGAAGGGCGTGATCGAGGCGATCCCTCTGCCGGCGGAGAGTGTGGACGCCGTCATCTCCAACTGCGTGATCAACCTCTCGACCGACAAGCCGGCTGTGCTCGTCGAGATCGCGAGGGTGCTGAAGCCGGGAGGACGCATCGGTATCTCCGATGTCGTGTCGGAGAACGGGCTCTCGCCCGAGGAGCGGGCGGCCCGCGGCAGCTATGTCGGGTGCATCGCCGGAGCGCTGTCGGAGGAGGAGTATCGCGCGGGGCTCGAGGCGGCGGGGCTCTCGGAGGTCGAGGTGCGATTCACACACCGAGTCGCGGACGGAATGCACGCCGCGGTCGTGCGCGCACGCAAGCCACTCTCCGCGTGAACGCCCTCTTCGTCTGCGTGCAGAACGCGGGACGCTCCCAGATGGCCGAGGCGCTCTTCTCGAGAGCCGCGGCTGCTCGCCACGAGGCTCGCTCAGCGGGCACGGAGCCCGCCAGGAGCGTCCATCCGGAGGTCGTCGCCACTCTTTCGGAGCTTGGCCTAGACGTCTCGCACCAGGTCCCGACTGCGCTCGCACCGACGGATGCGGAGTGGGCCGACATCGTCGTCACCATGGGCTGCGGCGACGCGTGCCCAGTCCTCCCGGGAGTGCGTTACGTCGATTGGGAGCTGGCGGATCCGGCAGGGCGCTCGCCCGACGAGGTGCGGCGGATCCGGGATGAGATCGAAGCACGCGTGACCGAGCTGGTGGCCGAGCTGGATAGCGGCTAGGAGCTTCGGGGGCCGATCCGCTCGCTCAGGCGCTGCAGGAAGAAGCCACCCGCGAGCAGCAGTGCACCGACGAAGATGAACGAGAACGCGCGTGCGACGGAGCTCAGCTCGGCGAGGTCGTACAGGAAGATCTTGCCGAGCGTCAGGCCGAAGAGCACGAGGCCTCCGTAACGGATCGCGGAGGAGCCACGTAGGAGCCCGGCGACGAGAAGAGCCAGCCCCACGAGTGCCCAGAGCACGCTCACGGCGGTGTGACCGCGTTCGAAGTCCGTCTCGACTGAGGCGGTGGAGATCGACTCGGCCATGTCGAGTATCCCGAGCGACACGGCGTACAGAGCTACGCCGCCGGCTACCGCCGCGGCACCGAACCGGTGTTGGTCGAGACGAGCGGCGACCGCGAGGGCGACGAGGCCGGCGATGCAGCCGAGCAGCCCCCAGAGACCCGCTGCCGGCGCTTCCGAGGCCTCGAAGAAATGCGAAGCCGGGGTGACGTACAAGATCGAGGCACCGGTCGTCACGCCGACGACCATCCCTCCCGCGAACCACAGGCGGGTCTCGGCGAGAGGCCTCGACAGAAGGGCCACCACGCCGCCGGTGACTGCGACGACGACGACTGCCGCCTGTGCGC
>JACCWU010000297.1 GCA_013697465.1 Actinomycetota bacterium
TTCGACGACCTGATCGAGGCGTTCGTCCGCGTGTTGAGAATCGGTCGCACGAGCATTACGTACGACTTCTCCGCGTGGCGGCGTCCCGACGACACCCTCCTCGTGCAGTCGACCCAGACGCTCGTCCTCGTGGACTCGGCTGAGCGGCGACCAACACCCATCCCGGAGGAGCTCCGAGCCCCGCTTCGAGCGTTCGAGGGCGCCGACCTCGAGGAGTGAGGCAGTGAGCACGCACGCGTTGGACGCGCTCGAACGAATCGTCGACGAGGACGGAGGCGCGGACGACGTACTTCGCTCGGTCGTCCAGCGACTCGTCGAGGAGCCGGAGATCGCATGGGCAGGGATCGCGTTCCTCGAGCAGGGCGCGCTTGCGCTCGGCCCGAGAGCCGGAACGGCCGACAAGTCGCGTCGCCTGCGAACGCCGGTCGACTTTCAGGGACGATCAGTCGGTGAGTTGTGGGTCGACGGTCGCGCCGACGGAGCGTTCCTCGAGCATGTCGCTCTTCTCATCTCGGCGCACGTGCTCATCGGCTGGGACACGCGCGGGGAGTACTGGGACGCCTCGTAAACCGTCGCCCTGCTTGTGGGGGAGGGGTCTGGCCGGCTCGACCGGTGGGGATCGAGACCTACCGCGCGCCCGCCCGTAGACAGGCGCGCGGTTCCCTTCCCCTCTCCCCCTCTCCTTGTAATGCCGCATTTGGGGATGCAATCCCTCGAACGAGGTAGCCCCGCTCAAGCGGATGAGATGCGTACCGCGAGTCGGTGCAGCGGTCGGCCCTCCCTCGACCGACCGCTTGCCTCGAGTGGGATGCGCCGCTCTACGCGCGCGGCTCGGGAAGTCCGTGGCCGGCGTGGAACGCGCCGAACCCGTGCCGGAACCGAGGCTCCATGAAACCCCGGCGCGAGCCGGGATCGCGGTTGACGAGCTCCGTGATCCGTTCTTCCAAGATCCCCTTGATCTCATCAGCCTGTGCCTTCGTCAGACGGCCATCTTCGACGGCCTGGTCGAGCTTCGTCCGAGCCGAGTCGACGAGAGTCCGTACGAGCCCGTCGACCGACTTGCCTTCGGCTTCGGCGATCTCGGCGAGGCTTTTGCCACCCGCGAGTTGCGACCTCAGCTCGGCCTCGGTCAGCTCGAGGTACCACGCGGCGGTCTCGAGCGTCGCGACATGTCCGAGATGACCGTGATCCGGACCGTGCCCGAAACCGCCGAAGAAGAGCGGCGCGCCCTCTGCGTCGAGCCGTTCCTTGAGCGTTTCCGCCCGCTTCTCGGTCAACCTCCCCGCTTCGACCGCCTCGTCGATGCGGTTCTTCAGCGCCTGCCGGAGCGCGTCGCTCAGTGCCCCTGGCTCGACGCCGAGCTGGTTCGCCGCGTCGTCGATCACCGCTGCGCTCTCGTCTTCGGGGGAGAGCACGTCCGCCGCCGCGAAAGCGGCGCCGCCGCCTGCGACCGCGAGCGCTGCTCCGGTTGCCGCGACCACCATGATCTTGCGGTTCCATTTCACTCGTGTCCTCCTTCGTCGATGTCAGGTCGCTGCATGGGTCTTCGCGTCAGGAATGCGATCCGATCGTTGCCGGAGCGAGTTCATCGGACGGCACGATGCGCCCGTCATGCATGCGCACGATGCGATGAGCGCGGGCGGCGACGTCGGCGTCGTGCGTGACGACGACAACCGTCCGCCGGCCCTCTGCGGAGAGCGAGAGCAGAACTTCGATGATCTCGGCCCCGGTCTCGGAATCGAGGTTGCCGGTCGGCTCGTCGGCGAGCAGCACATGCGGCTCGTTCGCGAGCGCGCGAGCGATCGCGACGCGCTGCTGCTCGCCGCCCGAGAGCTTGCTCGGAAGATGGTCGCCGCGCGATGCGAGCCCGACGGAGTCGAGAAGCCCAAGCACCGCGCTTCGTCGATCCGCTGCTCTTCCGCCTCGCGGTGCCAGCGCGACCTCGACGTTTTGCGCCGCGGTGAGCGTCGGGATGAGATTGAACTGCTGAAACACAAAGCCGAAGGTCCGAAGCCGGAGCGCGCCCAGGTCGCCGTCGCCCATCGTGCTCATGTCCCGGCCCTCGAAGAGCACGCTCCCGCTCGTGGGGCGATCGAGCCCACCGAGAAGCTGCAGCAACGTCGTCTTCCCCGAGCCGCTCGGCCCGGCGACCGCCACGGCGTCGCCCGCGGCGATCGTCGCCGTCACCTCGCGGACGGCATGTACGCGCCCTCCGCCGAGCTCGTACGTCTTCGAGACGTCTCGGAGCTCATAGACGGGAACCGGATCGGGATCGGTCACGCTCACGTTTCTCTCCTCGCTTCAGTCGATGTGCCGGAGGGCATCCGCGGGTCGCAGCCGTGCCGCTCGGAGGCCCCCGACCGCGCCCGCCACCAAACCCCCCAGGAGAGCAAGACCCACAGCGCCGAGGACGAGGCCGACCGCCGACCGGGGCCTCGAGGGCGACGTCGGTCGTGCTTGCGGACACCGCGCCCTGGCCGAAGGGACCGATGAAGCGCGGGCCGGCATCCTCCACGGCCCCTCCCACCGTCGCCTCGAGCGAGGGCGCCAGAGCGCCGACGAGAGCCGCGCCGGCGACACCGAGGGCGATGCCGACGACAGCGCCGAGCGCGCCCTGAGCCAGCGACTCGCCCGACACCTGGCGCACGACGCGCCACTGGGACCAGCCGAGGGCTTTCAGCGTGCCGAACTCGCGCACGCGCTTTGTCACGGATGACAGCGTCAGCAGACTCGCGATGAGGAAGGCCGCTAGGAGCCCCACGATGGTGAGCGCCGTGCCGAGCTTCCCGGCGAGGTTCTTCGCGTCCACGAGGGTCCCGGAGACCCGGTCGGCAAGGTCCTCTGCAGTCGTGACGGACGCGCCGTCGACGGTCTGCTCGATCTCGGCAGCGACTGTCGCCACGTCGTCGGCGCTTTCGGCGCGCACGTAGACGGTGTTCACGCGACCGGTGCGGTCAGCGAGCTCCTGGAGCTGGCCGAGCTTCACGTACACGTCGGACGACTGGCCGCCGAGCGGAGTCTGTGCGATCCCCACGATCGTGAAGGTCTTTCCCCCCAGCGTGACCGTGTCTCCGCGCCCCAGCCCCTCGCGGCTCGCGTAGCTCTCGTTGACGATCGCCTCGCGCGCGTCCGAGGATCCGAAGTAACGCCCCTCGGTCACCTGGCCCGGCGTGAAGGCGCCGAGCTCGCGGTTCTTCGCGTCCACGCCCGCGACGCTGATGTTCGACGCGTCGATCGACTCGGGCGGCCCGGCTCCCGACCCGGGAGCGAGCCCACCGGGCGCTTCGTCGTCGGCGGGCCGTGGAGTGGTGAAACCGTCTCGCGGCTCGGCCTGTTCGGAACCGTGCCTTCGATGTGGAGGGAGTTCAGCGCAAGGCCACCCGCCGCCGACTGGACGCCGTCGAGGTTCTGAATCTCCGCGACCTCGCTCGCAGGGAACGACAGCTGGGCCGTCGAGACGAACGTATCGCGCGAGAACTTCGTCCCCGGCTCACCGAGATCGCGGAGGCCGAAGCGCCCACCACCGTTCTCTTCCTGGAGCTGTCGACGCTCCTCGTTCGAGAGATCCGGGAAACCGCCACCTGTTTCGGGAGAGAGGTCGATCGGTCGAGAGACGGACATGTCGGTTCCGACGCCGGTCAACGGTTCGAGCACCTGTTCCTGCGCGCGATCGAGCCGTTGGATAGGGCGTTGACGGTCACGACGAGGGCGACGCCGATCCCCAGCCCGAGAGCGGTGAGGATCGTGCGGCCACTTCGTCGCCGAAGCTCGGCGAGCACGTAGGTCACGTAGAACATGAAACGGAGAGAAACAGCGCGTGCTGAGAGCGTGCTGAAAGACCCCTAAGAACCCGCTAAGACCGCAAGCTCAGGCGATGGCGGTCGCGCGGCCGTTCAGGCGCAAGGTCATTCGCGTGCCGCCGCCTTCGGCTCTCTCGGCGAGGATCTCCCCGCCGTGCGTCTCGACCACCTGCCGCACGATCGCGAGCCCCAGCCCGGATCCAGGCATGCCTCGCGCCGAGCGCGCCCGGTAGAAGCGGTCGAAGACGTAGGGCAGATCCTCCTCGGAGATGCCGGGGCCGTGATCCCGCACCCGCACGGTTCCGGCGCGCACGTCCAGCTCGACCTCGGCTCCGGGCTCGCTCCATTTTGCGGCGTTGTCGAGCAGGTTCCCGATCGCGCGCTCGAGCGTCGCCGGAACCCCGTTGACCACGGACTCTTCGAGCTCCGAGGTGAACATGATCTCCGGGTGGTTACGCCGAGCGCGCTCGAGGGCGTCGCGGGCGACGAGATCGAGGCGGACGTCCTCGGGCTCCGCTGTGTGCTGCTCCGCGCGCGCGAGCTCGATCAGCTCGGCGATCAGCGTGGTCATCTCGCCGAGCTGCTCGACCACGTCCGAGAGCAGCCGGCCGCGGTCCCCGGCAGGAAGCGCCCGGTCGCTCGCGAGCACCTCGATATTGGTCCGAAGGCTGGTCAGTGGGGTCCGCAGCTCGTGCGAGGCGTCTGCGACGAGCTGGCGTTGCGCGCGAGTGGATTCCTCGAGCGCCGCCAGCATGCTGTTGAAGCTTGCGGCGAGCCTGCTGAGCTCGTCGCGGCCGGTCACCTCGATCCGCTCGGAGAGGTCGCCCGTCTTCGTCACGCGCTCGGCCGTTCCCGTGAGGCGCCGCACCGGGGCCAGGGCGGCCTGGGAGACGACGAGGCCCAGCACGGCAGCCATGGCGATGCCGGTTGCCGCGATCAGCAGAAGGAAGAGGCCGAGACGCTCGAGTGACTGGTCGACCTCGCTCAGTGGCCGTGCGACCTGGACGGCGGATCCGGGGCCGTACGCGAAGGTGAAGACGCGGAGGTGCTGGCCGTCCACGGTCGTATCTCTCCAGAACGCCTCGCCGGCGTTTCCGGCAACGTCCAGCACGTCCTCGTCCACCGGAAGCTCGGTCTCCTGGCGCGGCGGGACGAGGATGTCCCCGTCCGCGTTCACGAGCTGGACATAACCACGAGCCTCGCCGAACTGCGGCTGAACGGCCAGGTACGCCTCCCCGTTCCCCGCGGGCACCACGGCGAGGGGACGTGCCGTGATCTCGGCGGCGCGGCGCTCGAGCGCCTCGTCGATCGGCGCTCTCAACTGCTCGCGCGCCACCACGTAGACGACCGCGGACGCGAGAACCACCGCGAGGGCGACCGCAGCGGCGGCACCGACGGCGATCCGGACGCGAAAGCTCATCGCCCGCCGCCCGGTCGGTGTGCGCTGACCCGCAGGTGGAGGATGCTCATCGCTCGCGCAAGGCGTAGCCGACGCCGCGCACGGTGTGGATGAGCCGCGACCTGCCCCCCACCTCCGTCTTTCTACGTAGATAGCCGATGTACACGTCGAGGGAGTTCGACGAGGGGCCGAAGTCGTAGCCCCACACTCGCTCGAAGATGATCGACCGCGTGAGGACCTGACGGGGGTTTCGAAGGAACAGCTCGAGGAGGGAGAACTCCGTGCGGGTAAGCTCGATGAGCTCGTTGTCGCGTCTCACCTGACGCGTTCCCGGCTCGAGCACGAGATCCCCGAACCGCAGGCTGTCGCCCGAGCCGTTCCCTGCACGCCGCATCAGCGCTCGCAGCCGCGCGAGGAGCTCGGCGAGCGCGAACGGCTTCGGCAGGTAGTCGTCCGCACCGGCATCGAGGCCGGCCACGCGGCTGTCGACCTCCGCGCGCGCGGTGAGCATGAGAACCGGAACCTCGTTCCTGTCCGCGCGAAGGCGCCGGCAGACGTCGAGCCCGTCGATTCCGGGCATGAGGACGTCGAGGATCACGGCGTCGGGCTGCGCAGGGAGGACGAGCCGCGCCAAGGCTTCTTCACCGTCTTCAGCGAGCTCGACGTCATATCCCTCGAGCTCGAGCGCTCGGCGCAACGAATCGCGAACGGCCGGCTCGTCGTCGACGACGAGGATCTTCATGAGCTTGTCGTGATCGTCATGAACGCAATTGTGCGTCACCGGAGCCTCTAGCAAGGCTCGTCTTAGCGACTTCTTACCCCCATCTCAGGCGCTCCTTAGCTCCTCTCGCTGCCATGAGACCCGATGAATCGACGCCCGACCCGAACCGTGTTGCTCACCGGCGCGATCGCCGTCGCTGTCGGCGTCGGTGGGGTCGCCGGGGCCGGTACACACGCCGTGCTCTCCGACGACTCGGGAACCGTCGTGCGGGAGGTGACCGTCCAAGACGCCGAGTCCGCGGCCGCCTCGGGTGTACTCTCGATCGCGCAGATCTACTCACGCTCCTTCAAAGGAGTCGTCGAGATCACTGCGTCGGGAGGCTCTTCGACCTTGGGCGGTGAGGAGCAGCAGGCTCAGGGCTCGGGCTTCGTCTTCGATCGTCAGGGAACGATCGTGACCAACCAGCACGTCGTGGACGGCGCAGAATCGATCCGCATCCGACTCTGGAACGGCAAGACGTACACCGCCGAGCTCGTCGGAACCGATCCCTCGACAGACCTCGCGGTCATCAAGGTCGACGCGCCTGAGTCGGTGCTTGAGCCGCTCAGCCTCGGTGACTCCAACGATCTCGAGGTCGGCGCCACGGTGGTCGCGATCGGGAGCCCGTTCGGGCTCGAGGGAACGGTGACGAGCGGAATCGTCAGCGCGCTGCACCGCCAGATGACTGCGCCCAACAACTTCACCATCACAGATTCCATCCAGACCGACGCCGCGATCAACCACGGGAACTCCGGCGGCCCCTTGCTGGACACGAGCGGCCGCGTCGTCGGTGTCAACGCGCAGATCGAGAGCGAGTCCGGAGGTAGCGACGGGATCGGCTTCGCGATTCCCTCGAACACGGTGCGCTCGATCGTGTCCCAGCTCCTCGAGAGCGGGACGGTCGAGCACGCATATCTGGGCGTCACAATGGTCTCGGTCCCAGAGGGTGTCGCCGTGACCGAAGTGAGAGCCGGAACGCCGGCCGCCAAGGCGGGCCTGCGGCCGGCGACAGGGACACGGACGCTCGACGGACAAGACATTCCGACCGGCGGCGACGTGATCGTCGCGTTGGACGGAGCCGCCGTCTCGTCCTCCGCCGAGCTGCAGTCCGCAGTGGACGCGAACCTCCCTGGTGACACGGTGTCGATCACGGTTCTTCGCAGCGGTGAGCGGAAGACGATCGACGTCACGCTCGCGAGCCGTCCTTCTTAGGCGCTTCTTCGCCGCGCTTCAGGCACTTCTCACGACACAGTGATTCCATGACTCCAGTGAGCGCGACGGGCGCGCTCGAAACGGAAAAGAGTCCGGATGTAGGAGAAGACCGCAGGCGATCGGACAGCGACACGTCTTACCGAAGGCCGCCACGAGCGGCCTTCGGCGTTCGCGCCGCTAGAGTCGGCCGGGTGGCCGAGAAGTGGCGGACGATCAAGCTCGAGGACATCGAACCGATCCCCGTCGTCGGCGGTAAGCTGCTGTGGCGACCGCTACGCCGCACGCTCGACATCGGCGCGTTCGGAATCAACGCGTACGTCGCCCCTCAAGCAGGTGACGACGTCGTCGAAGAGCACGAGGAAAGCGCGCTCGGGCACGAGGAGGTGTACATCGTGCTCGCCGGGCGCGCGACGTTCACGCTCGACGAAGAAACCCTGGATGCGCCCGCCGGGACGATCGTCTTCGTGAGAGATCCGGCGGTGAAGCGCCACGCACGGGCGAACGAGGACGGCACGACAGTGCTCGCGATCGGTGGGCCGCGCGGAGGTGCATTCGTGCCCTCGTCCTGGGAGGACACATTCGCCGCCGCCGAGAGGCATCGCCACTCCGGGGACTACGAAGCGATGGTCGCCGAGCTCGCCGACGGTCTCGCGCGACACCCGGACGATGCGCCAATGCTCTACGACCTCGCGTGCGCCGAAGCGCTCGCGGGTCGGCCCGAGGATGCACTCGCGCACGTTCGCCGCGCGCTCGGGCTGAAGCCGGGGTGGGCAGATCATGCGCGCGACGACGAAGATCTCGTCTCGTTGCGCGAGCTACCCGGATGGCCGCTCGTAGGCTGAACACCTGCCGCACGACGGACCTCTGAAACTGTCGACGGCGTACCAGGGCTGTGACGGCTTTCGACAGCCTCGTGTTGGTCTGCTCCGTAGCGTTCATCCTCTGCGTCGCCGGCTGCACCGGTAGCACCCACTCGTCGACGGAGCCAGGCGGATCCGTGTTCGAGGAGCTTCCGGTCGGCTGGACGGCGTTTCCTGTCCCGCCCGAGGCTAGAAGCCAGGGCGCATCGGCTTGGGCCGAGGAACGGCTGCTCGTCTGGGGTGGGCACGTCTACACCGGGTACAGCGACGAGGTGCCGCGCGCGGATGGATTCACGTTCGACGCGCGATCACGTACGTGGCATGCCATGGCCGCCGCTCCCCTGGCTCCACGGTTGATGCCTGCCTCGGCATGGTCCGGCCGTGAGCTCCTGATCTGGGGAGGAACGGACGAGCGGTTCCAACGGTTCTTCCGCGACGGCGCCGCGTACGACCCGGAGTCCGACAGCTGGCGCCGCCTGCCTCGAGCACCCATCTCGGCTCGTGCCCCGCTCTCGGTGTGGACCGGGCGAGAGCTCCTCGTGTGGGCGACGGCTGTCCGCGTCCGCGATCGACCCCGCGACGGCGCCGCGTACGACCCGCGAGGGA
>JACCWU010000309.1 GCA_013697465.1 Actinomycetota bacterium
CCCCCCACGCCCCGTCCACGCTCATGGGCCGCGACGCGGCCCATGAGCTCCCGCATCGCGGTCGCAGCTACCGCGCCCTTCGGCGCGGATGTCTTGGAGCGCCTCGCCGCTCGTCACGAGATCAGCACGGTTCTTACGCGCCCCGAGGCGCCGGCGGGCCGGGGCCGGAAGCTCGTCGCGCCTCCGGCCGCTGAAGTTGCGACGCGGCTCGGAATTCCCGTCCTCCAGCCGGAGCGCCTCGAGCATGGCCTCGAGCTCGACGCGCCGACCGTTGTGGTCGTGGCGTACGGAAGGCTGATCCCTGAAACGCTGCTGGACGAGCGGCTCTGGCTGAACGTGCATCCGTCCCTGCTGCCTCGCTGGCGAGGTGCGGCGCCTGTCGAGCGGGCGATCATGGCCGGCGACGTCGAGACCGGCGTGACGATCCACCGGACCGTGCGGGAGCTCGACGCCGGGCCGGTCGCAGCGCAGAGTGCGTTCCTGATCGAGTCCGACGACAACGCCGGTGACGTCTATCTGAAAGCCGCGGCGCTCGCCGAGGAGCTGCTCGACTCCGTGCTCGACGATCCGAGTCCGTCCTTCCGCCCTCAAGGCGACGACGGTGTCACGTACGCAGACAAGATCGAGCCGGACGATCGTGTACTCGATCTCTCACGGCCGGCGCGCGAGCTCGTGGACCTCGTCCGCGCGCTTTCGCCCCATATCGGTGCGCGGACGCAGCTCGAGGGCAGAGACGTCACCGTCTGGCGCGCGCGAGTGGGGGAGGACGGATCGTTCGAGCCGCTCGAGGTGCAGCCGAACGGAGGGCGACGGATGGAGTACGCCGCGTGGCTGCGCGGGCTCAGGTAAGCCCGGCCCGGCGGGCGGCGTTCGACGTCCTCCTTCGGGTCTTCGAGGACGATGCGTACGCCGACCGCGCGTTCAGGTCGGCTGCGGAAGGGCTGGACGCGCGCGACCGCGCACTTGCACAGCGGCTGGCTTTCGGCGCGGTGCAGCGGATGCGGACGCTAGACCACGCGATCGAGAAGCTTGGTCGGCGCCCGGTCCGCCGTCTCGACGCGCCCGTGCGAGCTGCGCTGCGGCTCGGTGCGTACCAGCTCGGATTCGTGGACGGCGTTCCGCGCTACGCGGCGGTGAACGAGTCGGTCGAGCTCGTGCGCCGCGCGCGACTCGAGCGGGCTGTCCCCTTCACGAACGCGGTCCTGCGCAGGCTGGCCGACGGACTGCCGGCGCTCCTCGACGGACTCGGCGATGTCACGCCCGCGCAAGCCGCGCTGAAGCACTCGTATCCGGACTGGGTAGCCGAGGTGTGGTGGCGCGAACTCGGCCGGGAGGACACGCTCGCGCTCATGCGCGCGGAGAACGAGCCCGCGGAGCGGGTCGTCCGACTCGTCCGCGGGGAGATCGAGGGAACCCCGGATCCGGAGATCCCCGGTGCGTGGCACGTCGAGCGGGTCGACGACGAAGCGATCGCGGACGGCCGGATCTGGCCCCAGAGCCGCGGCTCCCAGCTCGCCGGTCTCGCGGTCGGCGCACGTGACGGGGAACGCACGCTCGATCTCTGCGCTGCCCCGGGAGGAAAGGCCACGATGCTGCACGGGGACGTCGTCGCAGTCGAGGTCAACGAGGCCCGCGCGCGAGAGCTCGAGGAGGCCGTTCGGCGCGTCGGTGCAAGAAACGTCGAGGTCGTGTGCGCCGACGGCCGCGCGCTCCGCTCCGAGCTCGACGGTTTCGATCACGCGCTGGTGGACGCACCGTGCTCCGGCCTCGGAGTGCTGAACGCGCGACCCGATCTTCGCTGGCGCGCCGAGCCGCTCCCCGACCTCCAGCTCGACCTCCTCCGCGCCGCCGCCGAGCGCGTGCGCCCGGGCGGCACCATCGTCTACTCGGTCTGCACGATCAACGCGGAAGAGTCCGAGGATGTTGTCGAAGCGTCCGGACTCGAGGTCGACCCGACGCTCGCGGAGGAGTGGCCGCAGTTCCGACACTCTCGGCGGCCCGAGTTCCTGCAGACGCTGCCGCATGTACACGGCACCACAGGGTTCTTCGTCGCCAGAGTCCGGGTCTGACCCGGTCCCGTCGTTCACGCGACCAGAATCGTGCGCGCGACCTCGATCGATTCGGGCGACCACTTGCCCTCCTCGTCGCAACCCCAGGCGAGCGCGTGTGCGACACCCCAATCACGTAGCCGCCCACGATCGAGGCCGATGTCGTCGAGGACGTCGAGCCACCCGCGTACGGACCGAACCGGAGCATCGGCCAGGGCAGCGTTCCGTAGGAGCCCCACGCCATCCAGCTCGCGCTCCCCGACGAGCGGCTTCGGGTCGATCGCGAGCCACGGCTCTCGCTCCGCGCTCAGGACGTTGCCGCCATGCAGATCCTGGTTGGCGAGGAAGGTCGCGTTGGTGTCGACGGTGCGAAAAACCTCTAGAGCGAAGTCGAGAAGCGATCGCTCGAATGGACGGCCGCCGAGCTCGTAGCGGGTCGGGACGTCCTCGGTCCAGCGCTCGGCTTCGTCCACGAGCAGGCGGAACGGGTGTGGATCCGCGACCAGAAGCGATAGCCGGGGGAGGAGCTCCGCGGCGACGGCGTGCTCGTCCGCGGCGGCATCCCAGAGACGAGTCCCCGGTCGGCAGCGCTCGCACAGGAACGCCCGCCGCGAGTTGTCTCGGGCGATGAGCCGCACCGCGCCCGCCCCGTTCCACCAGGCGAGGGC
>JACCWU010000326.1 GCA_013697465.1 Actinomycetota bacterium
ACCTTCGCGGGCGGCCGCGCGCCTCAGCTACGCAAGAAGACGAGCACGGCGAGCACGCGGCGATGGTCGTCCGTGCCCGCGGACCGGCTCTACGTCACGCTCCGTGCGGTGGAGAAGCACGTGACGAGCATCTTCTCGAAGTTGGACATCCCCGCGAGGATGTCGAAGCCCGTCATGTCAGGAGCTGCACATCGAGCAGCACGACGTCTGGCTCGAGTGCCTCGATAGCCGCGAGCGCGCTCGCGCCGTCCTCCGCTTCTCCGACGACCTGAAAGCCGTCCGATTCGAGAATCGCTCGAGCCGACGCACGGAAGCTCGGGTGGTCGTCGACGATGAGGATACGCGTGGGCATCGATCTGGATGGTTGCAGACGTCGCGTGTCCTCGCGGTACGGACAACCGCACTTCCAATGCGAACGTATGTTCTTAGCATTCTGCAATTCTCGCAAAGGGGTTGTAACGCCTGCCGAATGGTGCTAGCTTCTCCCTCAACTTCAACGTGAGGCTTGTCCAGACGCCGAAATCGTCTGGCCAGGGGAACCGCACGAACACGCCGAAGCCGGGGGTAACCGAAATGGCCGCTCGTACCGCCGCAGCACCGAGGACCGCCCAGAAGGTTCAACGAGAGCTTGAAGATCTCCAGCTCGTCCTGAAGGCTCGGAATGGAAGCCAAGAAGCCCTCGACGGGCTCATGCGCAAGTACGCGGGGTTCGTCAGGCTCAAGGCCAGCTCCTACTTCCTCGCGGGCGGAGACGGCGACGATCTCGTCCAGGAGGGCATGATCGGGCTCTATAAGGCGGTCCGCGACTTCCGGTCGGACAAGGAGACCTCTTTCCGCAGCTTCGCGGAGCTCTGCGTGACGCGCCAGATCATCACGGCGATCAAGACGGCCACGCGCTTCAAGCACGCGCCGCTCAACACTTACGTCTCCTTCAGCCACACGCCCGCCGGCCAGGAGTCCGACGGCGACTGCTCGCTCGGCGACGCGCTTCCGGGCCCGGGCGTCAACGACCCGTCGGTGTGCGTCATCTCCACCGAGGAGCTCCAGAGCCTCGTGTTCTGTCTCGGCAGCGGGTTGTCACAGCTCGAGTCGGAGGCGCTGCGTCTCTATCTCGAAGGCAACTCGTACGAGGACATGGCGGAGGGCCTCGGCTGCGACACGAAGACGATCGACAACGCGCTCCAGCGCGTGAAGCGCAAGATCATCGCGCACCAGAAGACGCGCGAAGTGCTCGCCTAGAGCAGACCGAAACCTTGCCGATCTCATACGCCGCCGCCTGGCGGATGCGGTTCTGCTGACCGTTGCGCGCTGGTTGGACACGAAGCGATGCTCGAGTTCGAACGGGCAGGTCAGCGATCGGAACCAGATACACGCCGGTTGTCTCGGGGCAGTACACGGCGAAGTAATCGACCTGCCCCAGGTAGTCGCGACGTGCGTGGGAGGAATTCGCGTGGTGCCCGTAGCAGCTACATGTCGCGAATCGGACCGCTCCTTCGCGCAGGCGCCCCGTCTTGCACTACACCCGTGCGAGCCGTGTGCCGTCGTCGACAACCACGTCGTAACGGACGTTTTCGCCGAACGGCACCGCCATTCCGTATCCCGCCTCCTGAAGAACAAGCATGATCGCAAGAGTGGTTCGGTCGCCGACGTCCTTTGGGTGGTTCATCGGGCGAGCGTAGCTCGTTGACCGGACGGACAACGATCGAGAAGAGCCGGAGGTGGGACTCGAACCCACGGCGTCCGGTTTACAAAACCGGTGCTCTACCAACTGAGCTACTCCGGCGCCGGACACAGACTACGCGGTTGACGTGTCGCTCTTCACAGTTGCCCCAAGGCGTCGCAGACTCGATAATCGCCCGCTGACATGTCATTACGAGAAAGCACGTCCTCCGACCGGGTAACCGACGCGCGGGCCCAGTACGTCGCGCCCGGCGTCTCGACGCCGCGCCTCGTCGTCGCGAGCGCCGAGGGCTCGCGCGTCACCGACGCCGACGGCCGCACCTACGTCGACTTCGCGGGCGGGATCGGCTGCCAGAACACGGGTCACCGTCACCCGGCCGTCGTCGAGGCGGTGAAGGACCAGGCCGACCGCTATCTGCACCAGTGCGCCGTCGTCGGCACGTACGAGCCGTATGTCGAGGTGTGCCGGCGGCTTGCGGAGCTCTCGCCCTGCGGAGCGGGCGAGCAGCGTTCGTTGCTCGTCAACGCGGGCGCGGAGGCGATCGAGAACGCGGTGAAGATCGCGCGAGCCGCGACGAGCCGCCAGGCGGTCATCGTGTTCGAGAACGCGTTCCACGGCCGCACTTTGCTGGCGATGACGATGACGGCCAAGGTCGTCCCCTACAAGAAGGGCTTCGGGCCGTTCGCCCCCGAGGTGTATCGCGTGCCCGCCCCGTACC
>JACCWU010000348.1 GCA_013697465.1 Actinomycetota bacterium
CAAGAAACCTCTCCTGTTGCGCGTGAAGGTCACGAGCGTCAAGGATCGAGGAGTGGGTCGGGCACTGTCGCGGGCGGCTGAGGTAGTGGGTCGGGCACTGGCACAAGGTCGGGCTCAGAGGTTCGTCGCTCCTTCGAGAGCGTCTCGATGGGCAATCTCACAGTGACGTAGGAGTAGAAGTTGGCAATCGCTGCGATGTCTCGCTCCGCCAGCATCCGCGCATTGAGAACGGTCAAGAAACCTCTCCTGTTGCGCGTGAAGGTCACGAGCGTCAAGGATCGATCTCGACCACAGGAACGCCAGATCTGGTACAGGCCGCGAGTCTCCTCGGTTCGAACGTCGCCATGAGTCGCAAGTTCACACGACACCTGAAGTCGCGGATCGTTGAACCTGTTGGCGGCCTGTTCCGGCGTTATGTCCCTGGCGAGGCGCTGGGAAACGCGAACGTCGAGCCCCGGAGTGGAGAGTGACCTCTGAAAGAGTGTTCCGTCAGGGGCCGAAACGACGACGATTCCGACCGGAGAGCCTGTCCCCTTCACGTTCCAAGAGCGAAACGTGATCGACTTCCAGTCGAAGGGGAACTGAGTCTTGATTGAGCCTTTCGGCGACTTGACTGGGCGGTAGTCAATGTATGGCGGCGTATCTTGAGGTAACGCCTCGGTCGCAACTCGGCGGAGAATGCCCAACAATTCGGACGTGTCACCGATCGTGGGACCATCCCTCGGGATAGAAATCTGCTCGGTTGTGGTCGTTGTGTCAAGCGCCGAAGGAGTCGCCGTGTCGCTGTCCACGAATACGCCGAACAACCATGCCGCTGCAATGACCGCACCGACACCAGCAACGGAGCCGAGGATCTTGGCTCTAGTCGATACAGAGGCGAGCCACGACCGTAGCTTGAGCGCCATGAGGTCGTCCGGAGTGGTCGGAGCACGCCGTCCCTGTTCTCCCTGCTCGCTGGCCATGCGTTCGGCCGCTTCACGCGCCAGCCGTTGTTGCTCTGCCCGCTCCCGGACGAGTCGCTCACGCTCTACCTGCTCGCGACCCATGCGCTCCCGCTCTGCATCCTGCTGCTGCTCGACGAGTTCACGTGCGGCTCGTTCCAGTTCAGGTACGCGCGCTGCCGCCTCACTCTCGGCTTGCTCACGAGCGGCGTCTGCGGCCGCGCTGACGGCTCCTTCCGCTACCGGCCGCTCCCGCTCCGCCTGCTCCCACCGTTTCGCCCGTTCTCGCTCCGCGCGCTTCTCTAGGAGACCGGACCTCAGGCCGTCGACCGACTCGAGCAACGACTGGACGTCGTCGTCCCAGCGGCTGTGTCGTAGCTCCATACCCTGACGGAACACGACCTCGGAGATCGACGCGGGCAGATCGGCGGCTCGCGGCATGCGCGCCTCGTCGAGGCGGACGGGAATCACTACGAGATCGCGCTTCAGTGCCTGCTCGAGTTCCAAGCGAACGGGATCGTCCGGGTTGTCCAGCTTCCGGAGGCCGTCGGAGTCGGCGATCTCGAACCACCGGTCGCCGATGAGGACGATGGCGACGTCGGACGCGTCGATCGCAGTCTCGATCCTCGTCCTCCAGTTCTCGCCGACCGCGATTGCCCGTCGATCGACGTCGATGAACAACTCGATGTCGGAGAGACCCTGGTCCATGGATTGTGCGAGCGCCCGCGCCGCCCAGCGCGTCTCCTCACGCCGATAGCAGACGAAGATCCGCAATACAGGCTCGGTCACGGCAAGCAGTCTGGTCCCCGAAGAGACGGTGTTCAAGGTTGAGCGCTCGAACTATTGAGTTCGCGTGGTTGCTCCCCGCGACGCTCGCAAGCTGCACGGACACATAGATGCGACCGTCTCGCCGAGGGCATACGCTCCCCGCCGCGCACCGGGAATCCGCTCTCATCGACGAAGTTCTGAGCTCCCGCAGACGTGCGTCCGTTGGCAGCTAGCGAGCGACGATCGGTCTAGGGTCGGCTAGGTTTCGCTGTCGGTTGCTGGCACCTTCTGTCGGTTGGCCGCTCAGGAAAATGTGTAACGGAGCCAATTTGTCGCCTCCTGTCGTCTCCCGTCACCTCGCGGCCCATGCTCCGTAGGCTCCGCATCGAAAACCTCGTCCTCATCCGCGAGGCGGAGCTCGAGCTCGCGCCGGGACTCAACGCGGTTACGGGAGAGACCGGCGCGGGCAAGACGATCTTCGCCCAGGCGGTCGGGTTGCTGCTCGGCGCGCGAGCGGACGCGTCCTCCGTCGGCCCCGACGGGACGGAGGCGTACGTGGAGGCGGAGCTCGACGTCCCGGACGGGTTCTTCCACGACGAGGACGTCGCCGGACTCGCGGAGCTCCGGCCCGAAGGCGAGGCGGGGCTCGTGCTCGCCCGGCGTGTGTTCGGAGACGGCCGAACGCGCGCCTACGCATGGGGACGCGCAGTTGCGCGAGAGGATCTGGCGACTGCGGCCGAGCGGCTGATCGCCATGTCCGGCCAGTTCGAGCAGCGGCGACTGGCGCGGCCTGCGTTCCAGCTCGACGTCCTCGACGCGTTCTGCGGCGCCGGCCAGCTCGAACGGCGGCGAGAAGTGGCGGTCGCCTGGCGGGAGCTCCTCGCGGCTCGACGCCGACACGAGGAGCTGACTCGGAACGCAGACGCCGTCGCAGCCAGGCTCGCGGAGCTCGAGGCGCTCGCCGAGGGCGCCGAAGGGCTCGGGGCGGGCGACGAAGCCGAGTTGCGCGCACGACGCGAGCGACTCCTCCACGTCGCGGAGCTCGGCGCGGGAGCCCAGGAGGCCGCAGCCTCCGTGGCTCCGGAGGAGGGCGACGGCGCCGCCGCCCTCGCGGCCCGCGCGGAGAGAGCGCTCGCACCGCTCGAGCGGTTGGCGCCCGAGCTCGCCGCTGCTGCGGCCGACCTCCGCGACGTCGCGCTCCGCCTGCGCGAGGTCGGAAGCGACCTCCACCGCTTCGTCTCCTCGCTCGACGCGGATCCGAGGCTCGTCGAGGAGACCGAGGCAAAGCTCGAGCGGATCGCCGACCTCAAGCGCCGCTTCCGGTGCGGGTCGTACGAGGAGCTGCTCGAGCGCGCGGAGTCGGCGCGTCGCGAGCTCGACGACGCGGCGGCCGGGCGCGATCCCGTCGTGGCCGCAGCGGAGGAGGTCGCAGCTGCGGAGCGGCGGCTCGCGGAGCTCGGTGACGCACTGCGCGGGTCTCGCCGCGCGCAGGCCGTGCCGCTCGCGGCGGCCGTGGCTGCTGAGCTCCAGGGGCTGGGCATGGGAGACGGGGAGTTTCTGGTCGAGCTCCGCGAGCGCGACGTCGGTCCGTCGGGTGCTGACGAGGCGTCGTTCCTCGTTCGGCCCAACGCCGGGCTGCCTTTCGCTCCGGTGGCCGAGACCGCCTCGGGCGGGGAGCTCTCCCGCATCGCCCTCGCGCTGGCGGCGGTTGCGGGTGGCGAGACGCTGGTCTTCGACGAGATCGACGCGGGAATCGGCGGCGTTACCGCTCACGCCGTCGCGGCCACGCTCCAGCGCCTCGCCGAGCGCGCGCAGGTTCTCACGATCACGCACCTGCCGCAGATCGCGAGCGTCGCTGACCGTCACTTCCGCGTCGAGAAGGTGCCCGGCGACCCCACGCACACGAGGATCGAGGAGCTCGACGACCTGCTCCGTCGAGAAGAGCTCGAGCGGATGCTCGGCGGCGAGGAGTTCCTCGCTGCACTCGACAGAGGCATGACGTGAAGTCGCAGCGGCCGGCCGCGAAGCGGCCGCTTTAGGTGATTTCGCGCGACCGGACTCCGCGCGAGCGGATTCCGGTCTTGCGCACGCAGACGCGCAGGCGCGCCGACACCAGCGCCTGGTACGGTGAGACCCCGTGGCCAAGTTCGTGTTCGTCACGGGTGGCGTGGTCTCCGCGCTGGGGAAGGGCATCGTCGCGGCGTCGCTCGGACGCCTGCTGAAGGCGCAGGGCCTCACGGTCAGCGCGCAGAAGTTCGACCCGTACCTGAACGTCGACCCGGGAACGATGAGCCCGTTCCAGCACGGTGAGGTGTTCGTCACCGAGGACGGCGCCGAGACCGACCTCGACATCGGCCACTACGAGCGCTTCATCGACGAGAACCTCTCGCGCAACGCGAGTCACACGGCTGGAGCGATCTGGGACACCGTCCTGCGCAAGGAGCGAAAGGGCGAGTTCCTCGGCGCGACCGTCCAGGTCATCCCGCACATCACGAACGAGATCAAGGCGCGCATCCGGCGTGCGGAGAAGGTCATGCCGTCGGACGTCGTCATCTCGGAGATCGGAGGGACGGTCGGGGACATCGAGTCGCTCCCGTTTCTCGAGGCGATTCGCCAGTTCCGGCGCGAGGTCGGGCCCGAGAACGTCCTCTACCTGCATGTCACCCTCGTGCCGTTCATCCCCGCCGCCGGTGAGCTGAAGACGAAGCCCACGCAGCACTCGGTCAACGAGCTGCGCCGCATCGGTATCCACCCTGACATCGTCGTCTGCCGCTCGACCGAGCCGCTTTCCGCCGACATCCGCGAGAAGATCGCGCTCTTCGCCGACGTGGACACGACTGCTGTCGTCGCGTGCCCGGATGTGCCGGACGTCTACTTCGTCCCGGAGGTGCTGCAGGCCGAAGGGCTAGACGCGCTCGTATGCGAGAAGCTCGGGCTCGACTGCCAGCCGACCGACCTCGGTGAGTGGCGCGAGCTGACCGAGCGGAGCCGCGAGCTCGACGAGGAGGTCGAGATCGCGCTCGTCGGGAAGTACCTCAAGCTTCATGACGCCTACCTCTCGGTGCACGAGGCGCTCAAGCACGCCGGCGTCCAGCACGGAGCGCGCGTGCACGTCCGCTGGGTGGACGCGGAGCACATGTCGTACGACGAGGCGGTGCGCGAGCTCGAGCAGGTCGACGGCGTCATCGTCCCCGGCGGGTTCGGGTCGCGCGGCTGGGAGGGCAAGATCCTCGCGTGCCGGGTCGCGCGCGAGCGTGAGATCCCGTACCTCGGCCTCTGTCTCGGCATGCACGTCGCCGTCTCGGAGTTCGCACGCCACGTCGCCGGCATGGACGGGGCCAACTCGACCGAGATGGATCCCGAGACGCCGTATCCCGTGATCGACCTCCTCCCTGAGCAGAAGGAGATCGAGGATCTCGGCGGCACGATGCGGCTGGGCGCGCAGGCCGTCGAGCTCGTGGACGACACCCGCGCGCGGGATGCCTACGGCGAGTCCGTGATCCACGAGCGTCACCGGCACCGCTACGAAGTCAACAACGCGCTCCGGCAGAAGCTGGTTGACGCAGGCCTCGTCGTCTCCGGGACGTTCCAGGACGGGAGGCTCGTCGAGGTCGTGGAGCTGCCGGACCACCCGTGGTTCGTCGCGAGCCAGTTCCACCCGGAGTTCAAGTCGCGGCCGACGCGCCCGGCCCCGCTCTTCCGCGACTTCGTCGGCGCCGCGCTCGAACGGGCCCGGTCGCGCGCCGGCGTGCGCGCGGCCGCCGGTTAAGTTTCCGACACGGCGTCGTTCCCTCCAGCACGCCCGGCGCCGCCGGCGGGATCGAGCCAACCGGACCGATCCGCGGCGGCACGGCGTTCAGTGAGCGAAGCGCTCGTAACGCTCGGAGTGCCATTCCGGGATCGGAGTCCTGGCCCCGGTAGACCTTGATCTGAGTGTGTCGAGTGAACATCACTGGCGCGCCATCGAAGAGCCCGACAGGTGCGCCGCGGATCTGCCGCCGGGTCCACGCTCGGTTCGCGGCGGCTTCGTCGAGGTGGAAGCAGAGCGGGAAGATCTGGATCTGGAGCGGCGGCGCGCATCCGTGGTCGCCTGTTATCTCACAGGTGCCGTAGATGAACGACGCTGCCGGCGCGGGCGACCCGAGTTCGGCGTAGGAGACGTCCAGCTCCTCGAACCGCTCGCCCGCCCAATAGAGCGGGAACGCCTCGAAGTCCCGCGCCTTCTCGGCGTCGCCGCTCACGTCGTTTCCGACAGAGCATCCACCGGCCGCGACAACCGAGGCCGCGAGCAAGAGTGCGACGAAGCGTTCACGCATGCCTACCGTCATACCACCTGGCGTCCGGCGAGAGGACCTACTGACAGAGTGTCACTCGGTGAGCTTCCGCGCAGACCTCCGCGTAGCGGCGACCGTACAGATGTGAACGAGACTGCCGCCTACCTCGGGCACGTCGCGTCGCGGCTCCAAGACCTCTTGGGCGAGGAGCTCGTCGGTGTGTACGCGGGCGGCTCCTTCGCACTCGGGGGCTACGACCCCCGCCGCAGCGATCTCGACGTCGCGGCTGTTTGCCGTGGCCCCCGGTCGGTGGAGTCGAAGGTGGAGATCGGCGGAGCGCTCCGCCACGAGTCCCTGCCCTGCCCCGCGCGAGGGCTGGAGCTCGTTGTCTATACGGAGGCGGTCGTGCGCGAGCAGACGCTCGCGGCCGGCTACGAGCTGGACCTGAACAGCGGGCGGGCGATGCCCTTTCGCCTGTCCGTCGCGCCGGACGATGCTGCGCGTCACTGGTACGTGATCGATCGCGCCATCATCCGCGAGCGCGGACTGACGCTCGAGGGTCCGCCGGCTCGCGAGGTTTTCGCGCCGTTCGAACGGGAAACGCTACTCACGATGCTGTCGGAGTCCGTGGCCTGGCATACGGCAAACGCAGATGCACGGCTAGACGACACCGTGCTGAACGGCTGCCGGGCGTGGCGGTATGTCGAGGAACGAGTCTGGTCCTCGAAGGTCGAGGCGGGTTCCTGGGCGCGACAACGGGCAGGAGACCCCGAGCTGATCTCGGAGGCGCTCGCAGCCCGGCTTGGAAACGAGCGCCTCGACGCCGAACGCGTGGCAGCCTTCACACGCCGGGTGCAGCGGCGGCTCAAGGACGCGGGCGCGAGGATGGGCCGTGCACCGTCTTGACAGCGCCACCGAAAAGGTTCTACGGTCCAGGCGGCGTGAGAAACCGTTATGTCGCTCAGCGATGTCGGACGGGCTCCGTGCGATAGGCGGTGGGTATCGGCGTCCTCGAGGGGCAGGTTCCAGCTGCCCCCGACCAGAGCAAGCGAGCGAATCTCGAGAAAGGACGTGGGAGCAGTGAAGCATCGGGGAGTGTTTTTCGGGGCAGGTCTCACCGGCGTGTTGGCGCTGGTCGTCCTGCTCAGCATCACGGCCGCAGGGACGGCCGGCACCGCGACAAGTGATTCGGCAGCGGCGGTCAAGCCGCCGGCCGTGGCGAACGCCAAGGCCCTCAAGGCGAAGTACGGCGGCACGTCGCTCACCTTCATCGGTGACAACATCGGCGCCACGCACAAGCGCGACGTCGCGCTCGTCAACCGGTTCTCGAGGGATACCGGCATCAAGATCAAGCTCATCCCGCATCCGGCGGCCTCGACCGAGTCGTACTCGCAACTCGCTCGGCTCTTCTCGTCGAAGTCGTCGTCTGTCGACGTCATGATGCTCGACGTCATCTGGCCGGGGGCGTTCGCCCCCTACCTTGTCAACCTGAAGCCGGCCTTGGCGAAGGA
>JACCWU010000358.1 GCA_013697465.1 Actinomycetota bacterium
GCGCGCATCGTCTTCGGCGCGGACTTCCTCGAGGAGAACACGGTGATCCTGAGCCTCTGCAACGCGAACTCACCGCTCGTCTGGGACGCGACCATGCTCGGCGCGGCGAAGGCGTACGCCGAGGCGAAGCAAGCGGTGCTGATGACCCCGTTCATCCTCGCGGGCGCGATGAGCCCCGTGACGGTGGCGGGCGCCGCCACCCAGACGTTCGCCGAGGCACTCGCCGGAATGGCTTACGTCCAGCTCGTGCGGCCGGGAACGCCCGTGGTGCTCGGCTCGTTCGCGTCGTCGCTCTCGATGCAGTCGGGAGCACCGACGTTCGGGACCCCGGAGCCCGCACTCGTTCTCTATGTCATGGCCACGCTTGCCAGGCGGCTCGGCGTGCCCTTCCGCTCCGGCGGCGCCTTCACGGCGTCGAAGATCCCCGACGCGCAGGCCGCGTACGAGTCCGCCAACACGATGCAGCCGACGTTCCTCGGCGGCGTCAACTTCGTCCTCCACGCGGCGGGCTGGCTCGAGGGCGGCCTCACCATGGGCTACGAGAAGTTCGTCCTCGACAACGACCAGTGCGGGATGTGGCACGAGTTCGCGAAGGGCGTCGACGTGAGCGAGAACGGCCAGGCGCTCGACGCCCTGTTGACGAACGGTCCGGGGCAGCACTACCTCGGCCACGCGCACACGCTCGCGAACTTCGAGACGGCTTTCTACCGCTCGCCTGTCTCGGACAACTCGAGCTTCGAGCAGTGGGAGGCCGAGGGCGCGACCGAGGCGGCGCAGCGCGCGACGGCGATCTGGAAGCGCACGCTGGACGAGTACGAGCCACCGCCGCTCGACGACGCGGTCGACGAGGAGCTGCGGGAGTGGATCGAGCGAAAGAAGGCGTCCTTCCCGGACTCGGACTACTGATGGAGACGCGCGCGCGGGGACACTGTCTGTGCGGGGCGGTCAGCTACGAGGTGCACGGCCCGCTCCGTGACATCCTGCTCTGCCATTGCGAGGAATGCCGGCGCTTCAGCGGATATGTCGGCGCGTTCACCGCTGCGCGCCTGGAGCACTTCACGCTCGTCGAGGAACGTGGACTGCGCTGGGCGGACAGCCCTCGGAGCGACCGGCATGCCAAGCGCGGCTTCTGCGGCGAATGCGGCTCGAGCCTCTTCTGGCAGCCGGCCGACGGCGAGCGGATCCACATCGCGGCGGGCACGCTCGACCCCCCGACGGGCCTCGAGGTCGTGGGACACTGGTACACGCACCAGGCAGGCGACTACGACGAGCTTCTCGGCGACGCCCGGCCGAAGGACTCCGAGCTCGCTACCACGGAGCTGCGCTGGACATGAGCGACTTCCAGCAGGTCCTCGCCGAGCTCCTCGCCCGTCCGCGCTACGAGGTCATTCCCCTCGACGGCATCGAGGAGCAAGTCCTCGAGCATGTGCCTCGCGACGTGAAGCTCACGGTGACCGCGTCGCCGACGAAGGGCCTCGACCCCACGCTCGACCTCGTGGAGCGCCTGGCCGCAGCCGGCTACGAGGTCGTCCCGCATCTCTCCGCCCGTCTCGTCCTCGACGAGGGCCACCTGCGCTGGATCCTCGCGCGGCTCCACGAGGCGGGCATCGGCGAGGTATTCGTCGTCGCCGGCGATGCATCGCAGCCGGCCGGGCAGTTCGAAGGGGCGGCCGCGCTCCTGCGCGCGATGGCGGAGCACCGGCACGAGATCGCCGAGGTCGGCATCACCGGCTATCCCGAGAGCCACCCCCTGATCGACGACGAGACGACGATCCAGGCGATGTTCGAGAAGGCCGAGTTCGCGACCCACATCGTCAGCCAGATCTGCTTCGACCCCCAGGTGACGGTGAGGTGGATCGAGAACGTGTGGACGCGGGGCACTCGGCTTCCGATCTACGTGGGCATCCCGGGGCCGATCAGCACGGCGAGACTTCTGCGCGCGTCGTCCAAGATCGGAATCGGCGACTCGGCGCGCTTCCTGCGCAAGCACGGGAGCCTCGTCGGCCGCCTGTTGCTGCCGGGCGCGTATTCGCCGGACAAGCTGCTCCGCGGGCTCGAGCCTGCGCTCGTGGACCCGGCCCGAAGAGTCGCGGGCTTCCACGTCTTCACGTTCAACGAGGTCGAGGCAACGGAGCTGTGGCGTCAACGCCGGCTCGAGCACCTGGGCGAGCCGGTGCTTGCCCGCGCGTCCGGCAACGCTCTACGATGACCCCGCCAGCGACGCTGCACACCGGAGGTGGGAATGTCCGAAAAGATGTGGGGCTCCGAGCAATTTTGGGGACTCGGCTACGAGTGGGATCCCGACTGGTTCCTGAACGATCGCCAGAAAGAGCTCCGGGCGCTCCTGATCGAGCTCTGCGAGAAGGAGATGCGAGCGAACGCGAAGCGTTCCGACGACGAGCTCCTCTTCCCTCGGCGCAACCTCGAGCTCATCGGCGAGCACGGATTTCTCGCGCTCACAGTGCCCGAGGAGTACGGCGGACTCGGAGAGAACCACGTCGCGTACTCGATGGTCTGCGAGACGATCGCGCGCTACGGGTGCGCGTCGACTGCCATGTGCTACGTGATGCACATCGGGGCGGTCAACACGATCATGCTCCGCCCCACCCCGGAGCTCGTCGACAAGTACATCCGGCCGCTCGGAAGCGGGAAGATCGGAACGCTCTCGTACTCCGACCCTGAGACCGGCTCCCACTTCTGGTATCCGATCTCGTCCGGCGCCGAGCGCTCGAATGGCGGCTTCAAGGTCCGGAAGAAAGCGTCGTGGACAACCTCGGCCGGGTTCGCCGACTTCTACGTCGTGCAGACGACGAGCCCCGACTTCTCGGGCTACGACGACCTCTCCGTGTTCGTCATCGACGGCGACGATGTCGAGTCGCAACCCTCCCTCTGGGACGCGCTCGGCCTGCGGGGCAACCAATCCGGCCCGCTCGAGGTCCCGAACGTGGACATCCCGGACGAGCAGATCGTCGGGCCGGTCGGGGACGGCGCGGCGTCGAACGACGAGTCCGTGGACCCCTGGTTCCTGATCGGATCCTCGTCGGTCTGGAACGGCATCGCCCTTGGCACGATCGACATCGCGAAACGTCATACGACGCGGAAGCGCCACGTCGATGTCGGCATGAGGGTGGCCGACTACCCGACGATCCAGGACTACGTCGGCGAGGCGGTCATGGACACCAACGCCTCGCGCTGCTTTGTGCTCTCCGTGGCCGAAGCGATGGATCGTGCGACCGACAACAACACGAAGGTGCTCGCCCCGGGCGAGTTCGCGCGCGCCGACTACCTGCACTGGGCCTGGCAGATCAAGTTCATCGCCGCGAAGAACGTTGCGCACGTCGTCGACAAGATGCTCCACGCCTGCGGCGGATCGGGCTACAAGCGCGACATGGAGCTCGAGCGCTACCTTCGCGACGCGAAGGCCGGCTGGGTCATGGGCCCGACGAACGAGGTCCTGCGTCAGTTCGTCGGGAAGGCGGTGCTCCTCGGCTTCGACTCCCTCGACTACTGGAACCAGACGTACAACCGCAGAGCCGTCGAGAACGAGGTGAAAAAGCTGGACGCGAACGCGAAGCGTGAGCTCGCGGAGCAGCTCGTGGCACAGGCCGAAGAGGAAGAGGCGAAGGCACCCGCCCAGAAGGCCTAAGTGGTCGCTCCGGCAACTACGCGCACCCTCTGGCCGCCTGCAAACCGTCGCATGCCGGCGTCCTCGGTCGCGCCCATATCT
>JACCWU010000007.1 GCA_013697465.1 Actinomycetota bacterium
TCCCCAGTCGGGTGACTCGGACGGGTATGAGCCGCGCTTTCGTCACTCATTCCGGGGGAGGGCGAATTTCCTCGGCGCACTCTCGGCACCAGCAGCGCGCGAGCGCGACGACCCGTGCTCGACTCGATGCCGATGAGCCCGGGCCTGAAGCGTTGCGCTCCAGGCCCGGCCTCGGGTCCTACAAGAGGATCTGCAGAGCGAGATCGACCGAGCAGCCGCGCTCGAGGAGGTTCACGGCCTCGTGGAGGTCGACGTCGTGGCTCGCAGCGAGCACGAGCGCGCTCTCAGGGTCGTAGCCGGCCCGCTCGAGCGCCTGGTGCCGCCAGTGCTCGATCCGGTCGGTCTCGGTCGCAAAGACGATTTCGAGTTCAGCCGCAGACATGACGCCGCCCTTCCGCAGTGGGAGGTAGTTGTGTCACTCGCCTATTCGTCCATTGGGACGTATCGGTCGTCCCCTTTCTGGGGGGATTGCGTTGCGGGTCCGTAAACGTTCCGTGAGCGTGTCGTCGCCAGGCGCCGATCTCGCCGGTCGCGCACAAACCAGGCAAACTCGTCGCATGCCGGTCTGCGCCGAGTGCGGCACTGACAACCCCGAGATCGCGAAGTTCTGCCTCGCGTGCGGGTCGCCGCTCGAGAGCGCGCCTCCGCCGCAGGAGTTTCGCAAGGTGGTGACCATCGTCTTCTCGGATCTCAAAGGCTCGACGGCGATGGGCGAGAAGCTCGACCCGGAGTCGGTCCGCGAGGTGATGACCCGCTACTTCGACGCGATGCGCGCCGAGCTCGAACGGCACGGTGGCGTCGTCGAGAAGTTCATCGGCGACGCCGTGATGGCGGTGTTCGGGCTCCCGAAGCTCCATGAGGACGACGCGCTGCGAGCCGTGCGGGCGGCGGCGGGCATGCAACGTGCGCTGCGCGAGATCAACACCGAGCTCGAGCACCGCTGGGGCATCACCCTTGCGAACCGCACCGGCGTCAACACGGGCGAGGTGATCGCGGGCGACCCCACGACCGGCCAGCGGCTCGTCACGGGCGACGCGGTGAATGTCGCCGCCCGGCTCGAGCAGGCGGCACCCGCCATGGAGGTGCTACTCGGCGACCTCACGTACCAGCTCGTTCGAGATGCGGTCGAGGTAGAGGCGGTCGAGCCGCTCGAGCTCAAAGGGAAGGCGGAGCCAGTCCCCGCCTACCGGCTCATCTCGGTCGCGGAGACCGGAGAAGGCTGGAAGCGCCGCCAGGATGCCCCGATGGTCGGCCGCACGGATGAGCTCGCGGCGCTCGCAACGACGTTCGAGGACGCTCTCGCCGAACGGCGCTGCAAGCTCGTCACCGTCATCGGCGATGCCGGAGTCGGCAAGTCCCGGCTGAACGACGAGTTCCTGCGATCCGTCGCGAACCGGGCGCACGTGCTCCGTGGCCGCTGTCTCTCCTACGGCGAGGGAATCACGTTCTGGCCGCTCGTAGAAGCGGTGCGGCAGGCCGCTTCGATCCGGGAGGACGATCCTCCGGAAGTCGCACGAGGCAAGCTCGTCTCACTCGCCGGAGAGGGCGACGACAAGGTGGTCGCGAGGGTGGCCGCCGCGATCGGCCTGGAGAGCGAGCAGTTCGCGATCGACGAGCTCTTCTGGGGTGCGAGGACGCTCTTGGAGACGCTCGCACGACGACATCCATTGGGCGGAGCCCACCTTCCTCGACTTCGTCGAGCATCTGGTCGACTCGGTGCGGGACGCACCGCTGGTTCTCCTCTGTCCCGCACGCCACGACCTCCTGGAGGCGCGAGCCGACTGGGCTCAGCGGCCCGGAGCGGCTCGCATCGTGCTCGACGTCCTCGCCCCAGAGGACATGGGGAGGATCGTGGACAACCTGCTGGGCCAAGCGGGCATCGCAGACGCTGCAAGGGCTCGCATCGTGGCAGCCGCGGACGGAAACCCGCTGTTCGTGGAGCAGATGCTGTCGATGATGATCGACGACGGTCTCCTGCGTTTCGAGGCAGGCAGCTGGAGCGCGACGTCCGCGCTTTCCGACCTCGCGGTACCGCCGACCATTCAGGCTCTCCTCGCGTCGCGCCTCGACCAGCTCTCCGCAGAGGAGCGCGCGCTCGTCGAGCCCGCGTCGGTCATCGGTCAGGTCTTTCCGCAAGATGCGCTCGCCGCGCTGGCCCCCGAGCCTCTGCGTCCTCAGGTCTCCGCCCGCCTGACGGAGCTCACGTCCAAGCAATTCATACGGCCGGACATGTCCGCGATCGACGAGGCCCGGTTCCGGTTCAACCATGCGCTCATCCGCGACGCCGCCTACAACGGGCTGCTCAAGCGCGCACGAGCCGACTTCCACGAGCGCTTCGTCGCCTGGGCCGACAAGGTCAACAGCGAACGCAACCGATTCGTCGAGTTCGAGGAGATCCTCGGCTACCACCTGGAACAGGCGCACCAGTACCTCTCAGAGCTCGGGCCGCTCGACGATCGAGGCAAGGAGATCGGGCTCAGCGCCGCTCTGCGCCTGGCCTCTGCAGGAAAACGAGCGTTCAGCCGCGGAGACATGCCTGCGGCCGCAAACCTGCTCGGGCGGGCGCATCGCCTGTTCCCGGACGAGGACCTGCGCGCCCTCGAGCTCGCTCCGAGCCTCGGCGAAGCGCTGATGGAGATCGGGGAGTTCGAGTCGGCAAGCGTGCTCCTGGGTCTCGCTGTCGAACAGGCGGGCAAGATCGAGGAAACCCGACTTTGGGCGGACGCGCTCGTCACGTGGCAGCTCATGCGGCGATTCGTCGCGGACGATCTCGAGCGCTGGGGCGACGACGTCGTCAGAGAGCTCGGCGAGGTGATTCCGCTGGCCGAGCGCATCTCGGCTCACGCCGAGCTGGCGAAGGCGTGGCGTCTTCTCGGGGTCGTCCACGGATCAGTCTGCCGCTATCGGGACGCGACGGAGGCTTTGCGGCAGGCGATCGACCACTCCCGGATTGCAGGCGATCAACGGCTCGAGGCGCGCCTGATCGCCGAGTACACGGCCGGTCTCCGGGACGGGCCCACACGGGTCGACGAGGCCGTCCGCGAGTGCGAGGAGGCGCTGGGACGCGGCCTGCCGGACAGGCAAGCGGAAGCTTTCGTCCTCTGCTCGCTCGCCCGACTGCGGGGGATGGAGGGCGACTTCGAGCAGGCCCGCGAGCTGGTCGCGCGCGCGGGCCGACTGCGCGACGAGCTCGGCGCGAATGTCATCGTCCCGCTGACGTCGCTTCAGTCGAGCCGCCTCGAGACGCTGGCCGGAGATCTCGAGTCAGCGGAGCGCGAGCTTCGACGCGACTACGAGAAGCTGTCTGCGATCGGCGACAAGTACACGCTCCCGTTCGTTGCGGCCTTGCTCGCACGGACCGTCTACTGGCAGGGCCGCCGTGACGAGGCCGCGGAGTTGCACGCCTCCGCTGCCGCGATTGCCGACGACGACGACGTGGAGACGATCGCGATCCTCTGGTGCGTACGCGCACGACTTCTCGCCGACGAGGACGATCTGGTCGAAGCGGAAAAGGTCGCACGCGATGCGGTGGACCTGGTCCAGGACGTCGACTCTCCGGACCTGCGCGGCGACTGTCTCGTCACACTCGCGGAGATCGTCGCCGCAGCAGCTCGCCGGGACGAAGCTCGCGAGATCCTCCGGGACGCGCACGATCTCTACACGCTGAAGGGCAACGTCGTCTCAGCCAATCGCACGCTCGCACGGATCGAGGAGCTCGACGCAGTGGCTCAAGGGAGTGTCTGAGAGCTCGCGGAAAAGCGATCGCCCGTTCTTAACGCGCGGGATCGAAATCCGCTCGCGCGGATTTCGATCGCGCGACAATCCAGGGGGCGAGGCGACGGGCGATCGCTCTGCGACCGCTCTTGACTAACCCATTCCCCAACCCGGGTCGCCGCCCAGGCCCTTGACGAGGATCTCCGCGCGCGCGCCTGCGCCGACCGGCACGAGGCTGAGGAGGCACGTGGTCTGGCCCGCCGGGAGTGACCCACTCACGCAGGCAGGAAGGACGACCTTCGTGAGCGGATTCGGCCCGTCCGGGTAGTTCGGCAGGGAGAAGACCTGCAGGGTCGAGAGCGGTGCGGACAATGACGAGAAGTCGATTACGACGGTTGCCGGCGTGTTGGTCAGCGGAAGGCCGGCGAACGAGATCGGGGTGAGGAGCCCCGATGCTCCGGCCGGGTCCTCTCCGACGAACACCCAGGTGCAGGGAAGGCCGAGGGACGCCGCTGCTGTCGCTCCGCTGATGCTCGTCCTCTGCAGGTCGTGGCCTCCGGTCGGCGGCGTAGAAGCGCTGCCCGTGCAGCTCCCGGCGCGCGAGGTGTCCGTCGCCGCGAAAACCGCTGTCTGGCCCGTATCCGCCAGCGTATTCACGCCACCTCCGCCGGCTCCAGTTGACCCGTTGTCGAAGGTCACCGAGCCGTTTGCCGTGTAGCTGGCCGGGGTCGACGGCGCAGTGAATCGCACGAACCGCGTCGCCGACTTGCCCGCCTTGACGTTGCCGATGTCGCACCGGAACCGGTTGAATCCGGCGGGCGCAGGGGTTGACGGTGAGCAGTTGCTCGAGGTGGGACTCAGCAGCGCGACGGGGAGGTCGAGCGTCATCACGACCTTCGTAGCCGTCCCGCTTCCGGGCCCTGAGGCAGCCGAGTACTCACCCTTGACGAACCCCTGCTGCCCCGCTGTGAGGATCGAAGGCTGTACGAGGACTTCGAAGCTGTCGCCCGCGCTGCCGGCTTCGGCCGGCTCCAACGACGGCCAGCGCGAGCGCGCACCCGCCCAGGACGAGCACGCTCGCCATCGAAACACGAACACCGCTGAGTTTCATCATGCCCCCCCGCTCGAATCGAATACGCCGCACGGCATCATCGCAGGCTTCGCTCCGGAACACAACGACTTCCCCCAGGCGGCCAGGGGGGTTACGATCGCACCGTGCGACTGGGCCGGAACGCCAAGATCGACCTGCTGAAGAAGGTTCCACTTTTCGCTGGCTGCTCGAAGTCCGAGCTGCGCCAGATCGCCTCCTCGACGGACGAAGTAGATCTGCGCGAGGGCTACCTCCTCGTCCGCGAGGGACGTTCGGGCCGCGAGTTCTTCGTCCTCGTCGACGGCACCGTGCGTGTGTCGAAAGGTGGACGAAAGATCGCCGAGCTCGCAGGCGGCGACTGGTTCGGCGAAATCGCGCTTCTCACCAAGGTCCCGCGCACGGCCACGGTGACCGCGACGTCTCCCGTACGCGCGCTCGTCCTGACCGACCGTGCCTTTCGCCGCCTGGTCGAGACCATGCCGTCGATTGCGCTGAAGGTGCTTGCGAGCGTAGGCGACCGGCTCGAGCGCGACTCGAAGAGCTGATCCGTTCCGCCGAGCGGAGACCGGATGCTTGATCGGAAATTGGCGCGCAGCCGGGGACGGTCAAGACCACGCCGGGCGCCGCACGCACGCGTCGTGCAGGCTAGAAGCCTGTGCGCTGCGTGAGGGTGACGATCCGGCGCCGCGTCGTGGCCGTCATCCGGCCCGCGTGAATTTCCGATCAAGCATCTAGCGCTAGGCGATCGCGGCCTCGCCGAGGAGGGCGCGCACCTCGGCGAAGAAGTCCGCATCGGGCTTCACGCGGTACCCGGG
>JACCWU010000029.1 GCA_013697465.1 Actinomycetota bacterium
ACCCTCCGCTTGCGGGGGGTCGGCCGGCGCTTCGGCGGGCTCGTGGCCGTGCGCGACGTCGATCTCGATGTCTCGGCCGGCGGACGCCACGCGATCCTCGGCCCGAACGGGGCGGGAAAGACCACCCTCTTCAACGTGATCTCGGGCGACCTGCGAGCGTCGTCGGGCACGGTCGAGCTCTTCGGCCGGGACGTGACGCTCACGCCCGCGAGGAAGCGAACCCGCCTTGGGCTGGCCCGGACCTACCAGCAGTCGCGCATGCTCCTCGGTCTGAGCGTCGAGGACAGCATCTACCTCTCGGTCCTCGGCGTCGGCGCCGGACATCTCCGCCCCGTCAAGCTCCCGCGCAAGGACGCGGCTCTGCGAGAACGCGCGTACGAGGCCGCACGCCGGGCTGCCATCGAGCACAAGCTCCCGGAGCTCGTCGGGAACCTCTCTCACGGCGAGCATCGCCAGGTCGCACTCGCGATGGCGCTCGCGGCGGAGCCGGAGATCCTCATGCTCGACGAGCCCGCGTCGGGACTCTCCCGAGGTGAGCGCCAGCTCCTGACCGAGCTGCTGCTCGCGCTCGACGAGCGCATCACCCTGATCCTCATCGAGCACGACATGGACGTCGCTCTCACGGTCGCGGAGCGAGTGACGATGATGCACGACGGCCGCGTGATCGTGGAAGGCACGCCCGACGAGATCCGCGCGAACGAGCTCGTCCACGCCCTGTACCTCGGGCGGCACCATCAAGCCGATGGCTGATCCCCTCCTCGCGGTCGAGGGCCTCAACGCGTACTACTCGAGCGCGCACGTCCTGCATGACGTCACGTTTACGCTCGGCAACGAATCGGTTGCGATCGTCGGCCGCAACGGCATGGGGAAGAGCACCCTCTGCGCGGCGATCATGGGCTTCACACCGCCTCGCACGAGCGGATCCGTCAAGTTCCAGGGCACCGAGCTCATGGGCAAGGCGTCGTACAAGGTCGCACGCTCGGGGCTCGGCTACGTTCCGCAGGGAAGACGCCTGTTCCCCTCGCTCACGGTCGACGAGCACCTCAGGATCGCCGTCCGGAACGGCAGTGGCGGCTGGAATCGGGAACGCGTCTACGAGCTTTTCCCGCGGCTCGGCGAGAGGAAGCGCAACGGGGGCGCGGAGCTTTCGGGCGGAGAGCAGCAGATGCTTGCGATCGGGAGGGCCCTGCTCGGCAACCCGAAGCTGCTGATCATGGACGAGCCCTCCGAGGGGCTCGCGCCCGCAATCGTCGACACGATGGTCGAGACGTTCAAGAAGCTCGAGGAGGAGGGGCTCGCGATCCTCTTGATCGAGCAGAAGCTGGACGTGGCTACGTCGCTCGCGAAGCGCCAGCTGATCATGGTCGGCGGGGAGATCGCACTCGAGACCACGGCCGAGGAGCTCGCGCGCGACACGGAGATGCAACGGAGGTTTCTCGGCGTCGAGCCCGTCGCTCGAGCCTGATGACGCGGCAGGCGTTCCTGCGCGCGGCTCTCGCCGGCGGTGTCGCACTTCTTCTCGCCGCCTGCGGAGGCGAGGGGGGCCCGCGGCCCGATCTTCTTCTGGTCAGCACTCGCGACGGCGAGTACGCGATCTATGCGCTGAACGCCGACGGCGGGAGCCAGAAGCGGCTGACCGAGTCCGACGTCGATCCCACCTCTCCCCGGCGGGTGTTGTTCCAGGTCGAGCCCGCCTGGTCGCCCGACGGTCGCAGGATCGCGTTCGCGAGCAAGCGCAGCGGGACGTTCGACATCTATGCGATGAAGGCGGACGGGACGGGGACGCGTCGTTTGACCTCCGTGCGCGCGGACGACGGACACCCGACGTGGTCTCCCGACGGCGGCCGCATCGCGTTCGACCGCGGGACCGCGGGGGACATCTACGTCATGAACGCCGACGGCTCCAGGGTCCACGCGATCGGGGACGATGCCGCCGGGGAGACACAGCCCGCATGGTCGCCCGACGGCCGCTGGATCGCGTACGTGCGGAGGACGCCGGGCACCGAGAACAGCGAGCTCTGGCTCGTTCGACCGAACGGCGCCGGTGCACACGCGCTGACCGACCTCGGCGGGGAGAGCTACGGCCCCTCCTGGTCCCCGACCTCGAGCCGGATCGCGTTCGCGACCGACGTCGACAACACGCAGTTGGACATCTACACCATCGGTGTCGACGGCAAGGGCCTCCGGCGTCTCACCGTCAGCAGGGACGAGACCTTCGAGCCTTCGTGGTCTCCCGACGGGACGACGATTGCGTATTCGGAGGGAGGCGCGATCTACTTGACCGACGCGGCCGGCAAGGCGGCGGACCGCATCACAGATGGCGCAAACAACGACTCGAGCCCGGTGTGGAACCCGGTGCCGGCGGGAGAGGAGGAGTAATGCAGGCAATCCGCGTACACGAAGGCGAGGAGCTTCGATACGAGACCGTCCCCGATCCCGAGCCCGGGACGGGCGAGGCGCTGGTCGAGCTCAAGGCGGCGGGGCTCAACCGCCGCGACCTGCTCGTACGGACCGGGACGTATCCGTTTCCGCTGCCGCTCGTCCCCGGCTCGGACGGCGCGGGTGTGCGGCGGGACACGGGCGAGGAGGTCGTCATCTACTGCGGCCTGAACTGGGGCGACCGTGAAGACGCGCCGGGACCGAACTTCGGGATCCTCGGCGGCCCGCGCGACGGCACGTACGCGGAGCTGATCGCGCTCCCGGCGGAGAACCTGTTTCCGAAGCCGGCGAGCTTCACGTGGACGGAGGCCGCAGCCTTCCCGCTCGCCGCCCTGACCGCCTACCGCGGGCTCTTCACGCGAGCTGGCTTGCAGGCAGGCGAAACGGTGCTCGTACTGGGGGCGGGAAGCGGCGTGTCGACCTTTGTCGTCCAGCTCGCCGCGCAGGCAGGAGCCCGCGTCCTCGTTACCTCGTCCTCCGACGAAAAGATCGAGCGGGCGAAGGCTCTCGGGGCGGACGGCGGCGTGAACTACGCGACGACGGAAGACTGGCCGGCGGTAGCGCAGGAGCTCGGCCCGATCGACGTCGTCCTCGACTCCGTCGGCTCCACCTGGCAGCAGTCGCTCGATGCGGTCCGGCCGGGCGGCCGGGTGGTCGTCTTCGGCGGAACCGGGGGGACAGAGGTGACGCTGAACGTGCGGCCGTTCTACTTCCGGCAGCAGTCGCTGTACGGGACGCAGCTCGGCAGCCCTCGCGATTTCGAGGGTCTGCTGCGAATGCTCGAGGAGTCGACCTGGCGGCCCGTCATCGACTCGGTCCGGCCTCTCGCTGAAGCGGAGGCAGCCCTCGACCGCATGGTCGAGGGGGAGCACTTCGGCAAGCTCGTGCTCGAGATCGGCTAGCGCGCCGCCGCGTAGACGCGGGCGAAGCGCTCCCTCACGGCTCGGGGATCCCGAGATCGGCCGGCCGGTCGTGCCCCCTGCCCTCGACGAGGTCCGGGGCACGCTCCTTCAGCAAGCGCAGGACGAGCTCCGCGCGCCGCACGCGCTCGCGTCCGAGGCGGACGGCGAGATCCTCCAGATGGAGGCCCGACGGGTAGATGCTCGGCGCGTTGCGGAGGCCGAGCTTCACGTACATGGGCGCAGCCGCGCGAATCATCTCGGGCACCTCGTAGAAGCGGACGAAGCCACCCTGGTCGTCGGGGACCTCGACGTACACGTCCAGCGGCGCCGAGCAGGCCGCTCGCAGCTCCGCGAGCTCGCTGGGAGAAAGGTCGGTCGCGACGTTGATCGTCGTCGCGCCGAGCTCCTCGAGCGCCCGCGCGGTCGCCGCGTTCGCACACGGCATGAGCACTGAGGTTTTGAGGACGAGCGTCTCGGGCAGTTCGCCGGCGCGCTTCATGCGCCCGAGTGTTGCGAGCACGCCGACATCCGCGACGAGAAACGAGCGAATGCCGAGCCCGAGCCCCCGGCGAACCTCGGCCAGGCACCACTCCACGCCCGCCTCGCCGCGAGCGACGCCGCCCGCAGCGCCCGTGGCAAACGACTGCCCACCGGCGTCCCAGGCGCCGCGCGGGCCGAGGAAGAGCGAGACCTCGACCCCGTGCTCCGAGCCGAGCTCCGCGAGCTCGGAGATCTCGGCATCGGTGAGCATCATTACGCCCGAGCCCTGGGACACACGGCGCACCGGGACGCCACGGTTCTCCGCTTCCTCGAGCACCGCGCGGAGCACCGCCGGCCCCTCGACCGACGGGATCTCGATGCGGTAGCGCAGGCCGTCGGCGAAGCGCGCGTCGCTCACGGTGCAAGCTTCTCCGACCCCCGCGTCCGCCGCAACCCGCTGCGGCTCAGGGGGTTAGGGTTAGCCATGCTTCCGATCGAGCGCCCCGGAAAGATCGTCTGCGTCGGGCTCAACTACCGCGACCACGCCGAGGAGCAGGGCGTCGAGCTCCCCCAGGAGCCGCTGCTCTTCGCGAAGTGGCCGAACGCGCTCATCGGGCCCGGCGAGCCGATCGTGATCCCGCCGATCGTCACGAAGTGCGACTACGAGGCCGAGCTCGGCGTGGTCATCGGCGCGCGGGTGAAGGGCGTCTCGAAGGAGAACGCTCTCGAGGCAGTACGCGGCTACCTGTGCGCGAACGACGTGAGCGCGCGAGACCTCCAGTTCACGGACGGCCAGTGGACGCGAGGGAAGTCGCCGGACACGTTCTGCCCGGTCGGCCCGCTCGTGCCCGCGGCGGACGCAGGAGATCCCCACGACCTGCGAATCCGCGCGATCGTCAGCGGAGAGGTGCTCCAGGACTCGACGACGGCCAACCTCATCTTCGGCGTGGACGAGATCATCAGCCACGCCTCGCAGACGATGACCTTCGAGCCCGGGGATCTCATCCTCACGGGCACGCCGGCCGGCGTCGGTGTCTTCCGCGATCCGCAGCGCCTCCTTCAGCCCGGCGACGAGGTGACGATCGAGGTCGAGGGGCTTCCCTCCCTCACGAATCCGGTCACCGCAGGTTGACTCGGGACAATCGAGCATCGATGATCCTGCGCGGCTGGTGAGCGTCGCGAGAACCGTCCTCCGGGAGCAGATCAAGGAGATTCTCCTGGAGCGAATCCTCCGGGGAGAGCTCGAGCCGGGCGAGCGCCTCGTCGAGACCCGCCTCGCGCGCGAGCTCGGCACGAGCCAGGCTCCGGTGCGAGAGGCCCTCCGCGATCTCGAGCTGCTCCGTCTCGTCGAGTCCGAGCCGTTCCGCGGTGCGCGCGTCCGGGCGGTGGACGACTCGCAGCTCCTCCCTGTCTTCCCCGTCCGCGCAGCGCTCGAGGAGCTCGCAGCGCGCGAGGCAGCCCGCAAGGCGGAGGGAGACGTGAGCTCCCTCGAGCGGGAGCTCGACGCGATGCGCAGAGCGGCGGTTCGCGAGGACTGGCGAACGCAGATCGCACACGACCTCGCCTTCCACCGCGCGATGGTCGAGCTGGCCGACAACGAGCCCCTCCTGCAGAGCTGGCTCGTGCTCGGCATCGAGGTCTCGACCGCCTTCGCCGTGTACTGGACCTACTGGGATCACCTGGACCTCGCCGAGTTCCACGTGCCGATCGTCGAGGCGATTCGCGAGGGCGACTCGGCGCGCGCGGCCGCCGAGGCGCGCAAGCACGTTCGGCGGACCGAACGGGTCGTGCGGCAGAGGACTCGCGGGGCGGAGCGTCGTGCCGCGACCGCAGCGAGCCCAGCAGGATGAGCGCGGGGACGAGGGGCATCGACGAGCTCAAGGCGGTCGTCGTCGGAACGGGTTTTATCGGCGTCGTGCACGTGGACGCGCTCCGCCGACTCGGAGTCGAGGTGCTCGGAGTGGTCGGCTCGAGTCCCGAACGGGCCCGCGCGAAGGGGATCGCGCCCGTCTACGACTCGCTCGAGGCAGTGCTCGCGGACAAGCGCGTCGACGTCGTCCACCTGACCTCGCCGAACAACCTCCACTACCCGCAGGCGAAGCAGGTCCTCGCCGCCGGCAAGCACGTCGTGTGCGAGAAGCCGCTCGCCGTCACCGCGGAGGAGTCGGCCGACCTCGTCGGGATGGCGGAGCGCGCCGGCCTCGTGCACTGCACGAACTTCAATATCCGCTTCTATCCGATCGTGCAGGAGGCGCGCGAGCGCGTTCGGGCAGGCGAGGTCGGCGAGATCTGGAGCGTCCACGGCGGCTACCTGCAGGACTGGCTCGCGTTTCCGACGGACTGGAACTGGCGGCTCGAGCCCGAGCGAGCAGGCGATCTGCGCGCGGTCGGGGACATCGGCTCGCACTGGATGGACCTCGCCCAGTTCGTGACGGGGCAGCGGATCGTCGAGGTGCTCGCAGATCTCTCGACGGTCATGCCCGTTCGTCAGCGCCCGGTCGGCGAGGTCGAGACCTTCGCGAGCGCCGGCGACGCCGAGCGCGAGGACACGCCGATGTCGAGTGAGGACCTCGGCCACCTCCTGCTCCGCTTCGACTCCGGCGTCCGCGGCTCGCTCGTCGTCTCCCAGGTCGCGATGGGGCGCAAGAACTCGCTCCGGATCGAGGTCGACGGCTCGGCCGGGGCGATCGCGTGGGACTCCGAGCGCAACGAGGAGCTCTGGCTCGGTCACCGGGACGAGCCCAACGAGACGCTCCTGCGCAACGCCGGACTCATGCACCCGGTCGCGGCCGCCCGGACACATCTCCCCGTCGCGCACGCCGAGGGGTTCGCCGAAACGTTTCGCGAGCTCTATCGCGGCGTCTACTCGGATGTCGCGCGCGGCGGCCCCGCTGACGATCCCGACTACCCGACCTTCCGCGACGGCCACGTCGAAAACGTCCTGTGCGACGCGGTCGCTCGCTCGAACATCGAACGCCGCTGGGTGGAGGTGCCGCAATGAGGCTCGGACTGCTGACCGCTCCGTTTCCACGCCGCTCGCTCGACCGGGTCGCTGCCTGGGCCGCGGGCGAGGGGTTCCAGATGCTGGAGGTCGCCTGCTGGCCCGCGGCGGGCGCCGAACGCCGTCGCTACGCGGGTACGTCCCATATCGACGTCACCCGTGTCGACCCAGCCCGCGTGCGGGACGTCCTCGACCGGCACGGGCTCGAAATCTCCTCGCTCGCGTACTACCCGAACAACCTCCACGCCGACCCCGGCGAGCGCAAGGCCGCGAATTCGCATCTGCGCAAGGTGATCGACGCCGCCGCGAAGCTCGACGTTCCGATCGTCGGGACCTTCGTGGGGCGCGACAAGACGAAGAACGTCCCGGACAACTTCAGGGAGTTCCGCAAGGTCTGGCCCCGGCTCGTCGACTACGCCGAGTTGCGCGGCGTCAAGATCGCGATCGAGGACTGTCCGATGATCTTCTCCTACGACGAGTGGCCCGGCGGCACGAACCTGGCCTCGACGCCGGCGGCGTGGGACGAGATGTTCTCGATCGTGGACAGCCCGAGCTTCGGCCTCAACCTCGATCCGTCCCACCTCGTCTGGCTGATGATCGACTACGAGCGGGTCGTCCGCGACTACGCCTCCAAGATCCTGCACGTGCACGCGAAGGACATGGAGATCGACCGGGATGGTCTCTACCGGAACGGCACGCTCTCGCTGGGTATGGGCTGGCAGGTCCCGCGGCTGCCCGGGCTCGGCGAGGTGCGCTGGGATCGGTTCGTGTCGGCGCTCTACCGCGAGGGCTACGACTACGTCGTCTCGATCGAGCACGAGGACCGCGCGTTCGAGGCGACGGAAGACCTCGTGAAGCGCGGCTTTCTCATTGCGCGGGATGCGCTTCGGCCGCTGCTCCACTGAGGGCCGGCTCAGAGTCTCGCGCGGTAGTGCTCGATCGTGCGGCGCACGCCTTGTGCGAGCGGGGTCTCCGTGAGCGAGCCGACGAGCTCCTCCAGCAGCCCGGACTCGAGCGACTCGGGAAACGGGAGCTGGTTGTGGTTCCAGGTGATCCTGCCGACGATCGCGGGCGCCGCGGACTCGATTGCCGCGACCATATCCTCCATCGCCCAGGCCACACCCGGGAAGTTCGCGATGTGTGCGCCCTCGGTCGCCGCTCGCGCCGCGAGCGCGAAGGCGCGGCCCACGTCAGGGGCGAAGTCGTACTGCGCGGTGCCGCCGTACGCGATGTCGCTCCCCTCTCCGCGGGCGGCGGCTTCCATCGCGAGCGTCGGTCCCGCGGTCATGCCCTGGTCGCGCCCGGGCCCGTAGACGACGTACGGCCGGATGCCGATCGACGCGACTCGGTCCTCGTTCCAGAACACGCGCGCGGTGCCCTCGTTCGCGAGCTTGTAGACCCCGTAGAGCGTCGAGGGAGCGGTGCCGCCGGACTCCGGCGCGGGCGAGGGGTCGGCTGCGTTGTAAACGGCAGTCGAGCTCGCGTACGCGAGACCGGTGATCCGCTTCAGCCGGGCCTTGACGGCCTCGAAGACGACGACGGTCCCGAAGACGTTCACATGTGCGCCTCGCATCGGGTCCGCGCGGCAGAACGGCACCTGGAGCGCCGCGAGATGGACGACCCGAGTGATCTCGTGCTCGTCGAGCACGCAGCCGACCGCGCGAGCGTCGGTGACGTCGCCCGACACGAGCGTCACGCGGTCGCGCTCGACGTCGTCGAGGACGAGTCTCAGCCGAGCGTCGTCGTCGCCGAGGTCGTAGGCGACCGGGTACTCGCCGTCGTCGAGCAGCGCCTTGATGGTCCAGGCGCCGAGGCAGCCCAGCGCGCCCGTGACCAGCGTTCTCTCAGCCAAGTGGAGCGTCTTGATAGACAGTCACGACCTCCGTGTAGAACTCGATCGCGGCGCGGCCCTGTTCGTGCGGTCCCCAGCCCGAGCCCTTGATGCCGCCGAAGGGGACGTGGACGTCGGCGCCCGCGGTCTGCGAGTTCACGTGGATGATCCCGGCGCCGATCTCGCCGGTGAAGCGCTGCACCGCATGCAGGTCGCGCGTGAAGATCGAGGCCGACAGCCCGAAGCGCACGGCATTCGCGCGCTCGATCCCTTCGTCGAGCGTCGAGAAGCGGTAGAGGGAGGTCACGGGGCCGAACACCTCCTCGCATGAGAGCTCGGCGTCGTCGGCCAGGCCTTCGAACACGGTGGGCTCGATCAGGTAGCCGTCGTCATCGCCTCGGCCGCCGCCGGCGAGGACGGTGCCGTCGCCCTTCGCGCGTTCGATCGCGGCCAGGATCTCCTCCATCGCTCCCTCGTTCACGACCGGCCCGACCTCGGTCTCGGGGTCGGCCGGGTCGCCGACCTTGCCGGCCTCGACGCGTGCCAGGAGACGGTCGCGGAAATCGTCGTACACGGCGTCCTGGACGAGGATGCGGCGCGTCGCCGTGCACTTCTGCCCGGCCGACCAGAACGCCCCCGCGTAGGACGCTTCGACGGCCCGGTCGAGCTCGGCGTCGGCCATGACGACCAGCGGGTTGTGGCCGCCGAGCTCGAGCTGCACGCGGCAGTCGCGGGCCGTCGCCTCCTCGCGCACCGACCGGCCCACGGGCACCGAGCCCGTGAAGGAAAGCGCTCGCACACCGGGATTCCGGACGAGCTCGGCGCCGACCTTCGACCCCGATCCCGTGAGCACGTTCAGCACGCCCGGCGGCAAATCTGCCTCCGCGAACGCCTCGGCGACGTGCAGGCCCGTCCGGGGCGCCTCGTATCCGAGCTTCAGGACGACGGTGTTTCCGTAGATGAGCGCCGGCGCGAGCTTCCACACGGGGATCGCGATCGGGAAGTTCCAGGGCGTAATGAGGGCGACCACGCCGAGCGGGCGGCGAAGCGTGTAGAGCCGCTGGTTCGGGACGGACGGCTCGTACATCTCGCCGGCCGGCCGCCACGCCTCGCCGGCGGCGAAGCGCAGGATGGTCGCGGCCCGCAGTGCCTCGAGGCGCGCCTCGCGCAACGGCTTCCCCATCTCCGCGGTCATGTCCTGAGCGATCCGCTCGGCGCGAGCCTCGATCGCGTTCGCCGCTTTGCCGAAGTACGCGGCGCGCGCACTGGCCGGAAGGGACGACCACGCGGGGAACGCGTCCTGCGCGGCCTCGATCGCGGCGTGCGCGTCCTCGGCATCCGATGCGGGATAGATCCCGGTCACCTGGGAAGGCCGCCACGGGTTGTGCTTCTCGTACGTCTCTCCGCCGGCGCTGTCGCGCCACTCCCCGCCGACGTAGTTCTTCGCCGGCGATCCGGTGAGGGTCTCAGACATAGGCGGGGTTCCTTTCCACGAGGCTGGAGGCGAGCACGACCGGGTTCGTCAGCACCCCGATCCCTGGCACCTGGATCTCGACAACCTGACCCGGCTCGAGCGTGAAGTCGTCGGGCGGGACGAGTCCCGTACCGGTGAGGAGGACGCTACCGGCGGGGACGGGGTTGTCTCGCATGAGGTACTCCACGAGCTCCGAGAACGAGCGCTTCATGCGGGCCGTGGACGTCTCGCCCGCGAAGACCTCCGCGCCGGATGTGCCGTAGATCCGCATGCGGATCTCGAGCGGCTCGTCGGGCACGGGGGAGAGGACCGCGGGGCCGAGCGCGCAAGCCCCCGCGTAGACCTTCGCCTGCGGCAGGTAGAGCGGGTTGGCGCCCTCGATCTCGCGGGAGGACACGTCGTTGCCGATGGTGACGCCGACCGCCTCGCCGTGGTCGCCCAGCACGATGCCGATCTCGGGCTCGGGCACGTCCCAGTTGGAGTCCGAACGGATCCCGATCGGCCGACCCGGCCCGACCGTCCGCCGGCAGCCAGCGTCCTTGAGGAAGAGCTCGGGGCGCTCCGCGTCGTAGACGAGCGTGTACACGTCCTTTGCGGCGCTCTCCTCGACCCGCGCGTCCCGCGAGCGCTCGTACGTCACGCCGGCGCACCAGACCTCGGGCGGCTCGAGGGGAATCAGCAGCTCGTAGGGGTGCGCGAAGGTCAGCCGCTCGGCGTCGAGCGGCGTGACGTGCTCGCCGCGCTGGGTCAGCAGGACCCCGTCGTGCACCGCGCCGTACTCGATCCCGTGCGGCCCGCGCACCCGGACGCGGAGCATCAGTACACCGCCCGGCCGCCGGAGATGTCGTAGGTCGCGCCCGTCGAGAAGGAGCACTCCTCGCTCGCCAGCCAGCAGACGAGCGCCGCGACCTCGTCCGGGCTTCCCATGCGTCCCATGGGGATGCGCTCGACCATGTAGTCGATGTGCTCCTGCGAGATCCCCTCGAGGATCGGCGTCTGGATGACTGCCGGCGCGATGCAGTTCACGATGACGCCTGTGCGCGCGAGATCCTTGCCTACGGCCTTCGTCAGCGCGATCACGGCACCCTTGGAGGCGGAG
>JACCWU010000054.1 GCA_013697465.1 Actinomycetota bacterium
GTGGCACACGGCGGTCTGGACGGGGCGGGAGATGATCGTCTGGGGCGGCAACGACCTCGTCCGGCCCTCGTTCGCCGACGGCGCCGCCTACGAGCCCGAGACGGACAGGTGGCGCGTCCTCGCTGCCGCGCCGATCGGCGGCCGCTATCGGCACCACGCGATCTGGACGGGCGAGGAGATGATCCTCTGGGGTGGAGACGCCGGCCCGAGCCAGCTCTCGGATGGCGCCGCCTACGACCCGAGAGCAGACGAATGGCGCGCACTGCCGCCGGGGCCGCTCAGCGGGCGACATTGGGCCGCCGTCGTCTGGACCGGCCGCGAGATGATCGTCTGGAGCGGCTACGACAACGAGCGCGCCTTCGAAGACGGAGCAGCGTACGACCCTGTTGCGAACACGTGGCGAAATCTGTCCTCGGCGCCGATCAGCAGTCGCTGCCATGGCGCGGCCGTGTGGGCGGGGGGCGAGATGATTCTCTGGGGCGGCACCGAGGCATGTGGCGGCTTGGGCCATGATAGGGCTGGCGGAGCCGCATTCAGGCCGTGATCCGAGCGCTCGGCCGCCTGGCGGCGGCCCGCGAAATCGACACCCGCGGACCACCAATGGCATCGAAGCTGCGGATAGCTGGTCAGGCCCGAAGCACTAGACGGAATCACCCCGGATGGCAGCTCGGTACGCCTCGCGGACTCGCCGCCTCCAGGCGGCTTCGTGCAACGCACGAAGATGTGCCGGACAAACTCCTCGCGAGATGGATCACGTACGCAGCCGATCGAGCTCCACCGGCGATCGCGTCGTCGACTTCGAAGCGCTGTATCGGCGGTACTGCGGTCAAGTCTTTGCCTATGCGCTCCGCCGCACGTCGCGGGAAACCGCGAGTGACGTCGTCGCCGACACATTCCTCGTTGCGTGGCGAAGGCTCGACGATGTGCCGGCCGAGGCACTCATCTGGCTGCTTGCCGTCGCCCGGAAGACCCTGGCGAACCACCTTCGCTCTGCCGAACGGCGGCGCGCTCTCGCAGGCAAGTTAGCCGAAGCCTCCTCTGTACCCGCCCCTGCGGCTGACTATCCGACCACCGATGGAAGCGTGGTGATGAAGGCATTCGCCCGAATCCACAAGAAGGATCAAGAGGCTATCGCTCTCGTCGCCTGGGAGGGATTGACTCCACGGCAGGCAGCCGTGGTGGTCGGTTGCTCGTCTGTTGCCTTTCGGGCCCGGCTGCACCGTGCGAAGCGGCGACTCGAAACCGAACTTGCGCGAGGCGAGCGGAGTGCAGGCGCGCGCGCTCTTGAACCGTCCGACCGAACCGACTAGCTGGAGGACCGCAATGCCCGTTCAGCGAGAAGAAAACATCTTGACCCGCATGGAAGCGGCCAACCCCGTTCCGACGACTGAGGTGGCATGCTTCGCAGACTCCGCCGAAGCGCAAGAAGTCCTGGCTCGCCTGCTCGATCAGATTCGGGAAGAATCTTTGGCAAGCGATTCCTTTGTCGGGCCTGTCCGTCGGATGGTCCGGCAACGGACGGCGAAGCTCGTCATCGCGTTTGCCCTCATTGCCGTCCTTGCGGTTCCGGCCTGGGCGGCTCGGGGAGTCGTCGCCGATCTCTTTGATCTCTCCAACCCGGGTCAGCCCGTCGCGGAGACCGATCCGGGTTTCGATGAGCTCAGCTGGGTCAGGGAGCACGGCGTTACCTCGGATATCAAGCTTCTCGCGGAGCAGGATGGGATCCGGTTCTTCGTCGCAAGACGCGAGGGTCGTACGTGCTATTTCGTGTCGTACGTGGTCACGGCGCCGCCGCGTGGTGTTCAGCTCCATTGCCCGGAACGCTACGGCCCGAGCGACTTCCCTTCCCGTGACGAACCGATCTTGGACATGTCCTGGGTGCGCGGTTTCGAGAAGGATCTCTCCGGAGCCCACTTGAAACGACTTTCTGGGTTCGCAGCCGACGGCGTCGCGCGGGTGGGTCTTCGCACGCTCGACGGCCAAGAGCACTTCACGCCGGTGGTGAAGAACGTCTACGCGGAAAGCGACCCGCCTGAAGCGCCGGTGACCGACATCGTCGTGCAGGACGCAGAGGGAAAGACGATCTACTCGCAACCCCTGCCGTGATCCGATCACGCGGTAGCTGGCGCCCACGGCCGCCACTCGCGCGGTTGGGGTAGTGGTGTTCGCTGCTCGCGCCGAGCGAGTAGGTGCAACTGAAGAAATTGCGCCACCGGCGGATCAATAGGGCATGCAGAGAAAGAGAGGATCGTCGCTCGAGGC
>JACCWU010000083.1 GCA_013697465.1 Actinomycetota bacterium
CTCCCTTCGGGAAGTCGAGGAAGCGCACGCGCGAGTCGGTCAAGAATGGCTCGAGAGCTCCGCGAGTGTCGTCCTCGACGCCGTCGCCGACGACGATGAGCTCCACCTCGACACCCTCCTGGGCGAGTGCGCTGCGGAGGGCATACGGGAGCAAAGCTGGATGCCTGAAGGTAGGGACGAGGATCGTCGCGTCGATCACGACTCACCTGCGAGGCGCCGAAGCTCGGCGATCGCTGCGACGATCGCTGCGGCCTCAGCCGCGCTCGACCTCGGGGTACGCCCACCTCCCAGGTGCTCGACGAATGCGCGGAGCTCGGCCTTGAGCGGCAGCTCGCCTCTCGTCGCGACACGCTCCTCCCGGAGCTCACCATTCGCGGACGAGAAGATCGAGACATGCTCGTCCCAGCCGCCGCCGAGTACCGCGACGCCGTCCATGCAGTAGAGCTCGACGCGCCGACGGCGCTCGGGCGAGCGGCCCGAGACCTCGACGACGTGCCACCACCCGTCGCCTTCGAGGACGGCCGAGAGATGCATGGCGTCACCGTGGACCCAGTGCGCTGTCGCCGCCACCGGACCGGGCGCCGCGCCCATGACCTCTAGCCCGATCGCAAGGTCGTGCGGCGCGAGTACCCAAACGGGATCGACGTCGTCGTGCGGTGTGTCCCAACCGACGCGCACGGTCCGAAGGCCCGAGACCGCTCCGAGCCGTCGCTCACGCACGATCGCAGCGATCTCCAGGACACTAGGGTGATAGCGCCACTTGTCCATGACGAAGAGCCGGTTGCCCGCGTCCCTGGCGAGCCGGGCCGCCGCCTCAGGGTCGTTGCTCAATGGCTTCTCCACGAAGACCGGGACGCCGAGAGCGAGCGTTACCTCGAGGACGGAGGCGTGAGTGCTTGTCGTGGTCGCGACGACGACGCCGTCGAGCGACGGAAGCGATGCGATATCGGGGACGATCGCCGACGCTCCGCCCTCTGAGGCTCGCGCTTTGCTTTCGGCCGAGCGTGCGACGACCGGGACGTCGCAGCCGAGCTCCTGGAGATCGCGGAGAATGTGCCGTCCCCAGCGCCCGCAGCCGACCAGCCCGACAACCATTGTCAGACGCGCGCCGCGGGCCGAAGCTCGCGCACCACGCGGACGAAGAGCGACTCGAGCGCGAGGGAAGGGTTGAGGTTGAACTCCTCGAGCTCACGCCAGAGCTCCCGCACGATCTCCGCTGCGCGCTCGGGCCCGTCTCCGAGATCCCCCGCCGCGTCCTCGCGCAGCTCATCGAGCCGGTCGGCGTGGACTGCCGCGACCTCGGCCCCCGCTGCGACGACCATGAGGTCGCGATACCAAGCCTCGAGCCCCTCGAGCCCGGCCAGCAGCTCGTCACGCTCGGCGCCGCGTCCGGCCCGGCGGACTCGCTGCTCGGCCTCGCGTTCGGGGAGTCCGAGACCGTCGATCGCCGCCCGCTCCTTCTCCTTCGCCTCCTCGGCGCGCTCGTCGGCAGCCGAGAGCAGCGTCGCCGCCACGTCCCCGGGCTCGAAGTCGGGATCGAGGTAGACCGCGCGCGCGACGTCGATCAGGGCCTCGCGCCGGCTCGCGGCGGCGGGGTCGAGGAGCCGCCGCGCGCGATCGAGCCGCCCTGCGGCCGCGCGGGCGAGCACCCTCGCCTCCTCCCCGCTCTTCTTGGGCGCGCGCGAGGCGATCCACTCCCGGACCGCAAGCTCCGACAGCCGGCGAAACGGGACGAGCTGACAGCGCGAGAGGATGGTCGGAGGCAACGGGCCGAGCTCGCTCGCGACGAGCACGATCACGGCGTAGGGCGGCGGTTCCTCGAGATCCTTGAGCAGCGCATCGGCGGCGTCTTCGTTCATCCGGTCCGCGTCGAGAATGAGGTAGACGCGCCGGTCGGCCTCGAAGGGGCGCATGTGCAGGTCATGGCGCAGGCCGCGGACGTCGTCGATCCGGATCATCTCGCCGAGCGGCTCGAGCACGTAGAGGTCCGGATGCATGCGGGCGACGACTCTGCGCTCGTCCCCGAGCAGCGCCGCGGCGAACGCGAACGCCGCTGTCCTCTTGCCCACTCCGGCAGGCCCGTGGAGGAGATAGGCGTGTGCCGGTCCTTCGGCGAGCGCCGCCCCGAGCAGACGCTTCGCCTCCGGCTGCTCGGGGACGTCAGCGAAGTGCTCCATACACCTCCTCGGCAAGTTCCTCCGCCGGACGTGTCCCCTCGAGGACGACGATGCGGTCGGAGAAGCGCGAGGCGAGCTCCCGATATCCGTCGGCAGCCCGCGAATGGAAGTCGTCGCTCTCGCTTTCGAGGCGGTCGTGGTCTCCCGGCAGCCTCTGCGACACCTGCGACGGCTCGATGAGCAGGAGAAACGTGCGGTCGGGCAGGAGTCCGCCCACCGCCGTGAGGTTCAGGTCGAGCACCCGCTCGAGCCCGAGGCCGCGCCCGACTCCCTGGTATGCGACCGAGGAGTCCACGTAGCGGTCGCAGATGACCGACGCCCCGCGCGCGAGAGCCGGCCGGATCACCTCTTCGACGTGCTGAGCGCGCGACGCCGCGTACAGCAGCGCCTCCGCCCACGGGCCGACGTGGCCGCCGTGGAGAACGAGATCGCGGATCCGCTCGCCGAGCTCGGTGCCGCCCGGCTCCCGTGTCGACACGACCTGCCTCCCCTCCGCCTCGAGCCGGGCGCGGAGGAGCTCGGCCTGCGTGCTCTTGCCCGAGCCGTCGAGGCCCTCGAAGGAGACGAACATCGGTCGCCAATCCTACGGCCGCGGCCGACCGTAGGATGCGGCCCGTGCGCGCACTCGTAACAGGCGGCGCCGGCTTTATCGGCTCGCACGTGGTGGACGCTCTCCTCGCGCGCGGCGACGAGGTCGTCGTCGTCGACTCGCTCGCCACGGGCAAGCGTGTGAACGTCCCGGCGGCCGCCGACCTTCGCGTCCAGGACATCCGCGAGCCGCTCGATGCGCTGTTCGGGGAGGTGCGCCCCGAGGCGATCTTCCACCTCGCCGCACAGGCGGACGTCCGCGTCTCAGTCGAGCAGCCGGTCGAGGACGCGGGAGTGAACGTCCTCGGGACCGTGCGCGTGCTCGACGCCGCGCAACGCCACAGCGCCGGACAGGTCGTCTTCAGCTCGACGGGCGGCGCGATCTACGGCGAGTGCAACGGGCCGGCCGCCGAGACCGCGCCCCTCGAGCCGTTCTCGCCCTACGGGACCGGAAAGCTCGCGGGTGAGGAGTACGTGCGCGCGTACAACCGCTTGCACGGGTCGATCCACGTCGTCCTCCGATTCGGGAACGTGTACGGGCCACGTCAGGATCCGCACGGGGAAGCAGGCGTCGTTGCGATCTTCCTCGGCGCGCTCGCACGGGGCGAGGAGGCAAGGATCTTCGGCGACGGCGAGCAGACGCGCGACTACGTCTACGTCGGCGACGTGGCGCGCGCCTCACTCGCCGCGCTCGGCCAGGAGGGGGGAGTGTTCAACATCGGCACCGGGCGCGAGACTTCCGTGAACGAGCTCTACGAGCTCTGCCGCACGGTCGCGGGCTCCGACGTCGCGGCGGCGCACGCTCCGGCGCGCCCCGGCGAGCTGCAACGGAGCGTGCTCGATCCCTCGCGCGCCGCGGCCGACCTCGGGTTCATGGCCTTCGTCGGGCTCGAGGACGGGTTGCAGGCGACGTGGGAGTGGCTTCGCGCCGCACAGGAGGAGTAGGCGCGCGCCGGGCGAAACTGATCGCCCGGATGGATCACCCGCTCGCTGCCCCCGACGCCCTCATCCGTCCCTGGCGCAATGCCGCGTACGCTGCGGGCGCAGTCGCAGTGGTCGAGCTCCTCATGCTCCTCGTGATCGGCGGCGGCGCGCTCGTCGGAGCCGTCTCCGACCGGGTCGAGCGCGCGGCGAACGATCGCGTCCTCTCAACTCCGTCCCCCGCGAAGCGCATCACCCGCCGGCCGGCGGGCGTGGCGGCGAAGGTGCCGAGGCAGAAGCTCCGCGTGCTCGTCCTCAACGGCAACGGCCGCCAGGGCGCCGCCGCGGTCGCGGCGTCACGGGTACAACGGCGGGGCTATCGGATCGGCGAGGTGGGGAACGCGCCGCGCAGCGACTTCGCCCGCAGCATCGTCATGTACCGGCCGGGCTTCGTCGGCGAGGGCCAGCGGCTCGGACGCGAGCTCGGCGTGAGGACGATCACGCCCCTGGACGGGATGCGCGTGCGCCAGCTCAAAGGCGCCCACCTCGTCTTCATCCTCGGCGCGTAGCTACCTCAACTCCCCGGCGCGCAAGCGCCGTCGTCTACTGCAGCGCGCGCGATGTCGAGCTCCCCGCCCTTCCTCCACTGGCTCCCGGCGGGGTCGAGGGTGTACGCGTTGTTCAGGAACCGGTAGGCCGCGCACATGTTCTCGAGCACCTGGAACTCGTAGAGCCCGAGCGCATACCAGGTCTCGGGGTTCTCCGGTTGGAGCTCGACGGCCTCGATGTAGCGGTGCTCGGCCGCCGTCCGGAACCCGCGCCGCTCGGAGATCCGCGCCAGCGCGAACAGCGGGTCGACCGACAGCGGATTGAAGAACCGGGCCGAGAGCGCCTCGTCGCGAGCGCGGTCGTAGTCCCTCTCGTCGAGGGCCCGGGTCGAGGCGCGCACGTTTCTCTCCGCCAGCCGGGGCGACGCGAACGAGACGAGGAGAACGACGGCAACGCCAACCGACGCGACCGCCAGCAGCGGCCTCGTGCGCGCCTCGACGGGCGCGCGCCCCGCTGCGGCGAGGACGCCGACGACGACCATGACCGGCGCGGTGGCCGCGATGAAGTCCCACGTGTAGTCGACGAGGACATGCGCGAGGTAGGCCGCAGGCGTAGCGACGAGCGCGATCGCCGCGGCGCGCTCTCTTCCCTCGAGACGGCGGATCGCGCACACGCACACGAGACCGGCCGCCAGCACCAGCGCAGAGAACAGCGCCAGCGCCGCGATGCCTCCGTCGGCGAGCTGCTGGAGCGGCACGCTGTGCGGCTGCAGCACGTTCCGAACGTCCGGCCGGAAGCGCTTTCGCGCGACCTCGAAGGTGCCCGCCCCCGCTCCCTCAGGCGAGTGCTCGGCGAAGACGTCCCAGGCCTCGTTCCACCAGCACCAGCGGTTGTTCAGGTTCAGAGACCCGAGCCGGCTCGGATCGTTCACGACCTCGGAGCAGGACGAGCCTGCGACCTCTTCGTCGACCCACGTGACCGGATTCCCGATGGCGACGACCACCGAGACGAGCCCGGCCACCACGATGACCGCAGCGGCCGCGAGCAAGCCGCGGCCGGCCAGCCGTCGCTGCCTCCCGTCGAAACCTCGCCGCGCACCCAGAGCGACGAGCGCCGCGACCAAGCACGCGCCAACGAAAGTCAAGACTCCGAAGACCGCCCCGTCGGCGACGCGATCCGCCCGCTCGGCGCCGTCCTCGACGAGCGCGGGACGCGTGAAGGCCCAGCCGGCGACGGCCGCGGCAGGCAGCGCCGAGACGGCGAGCAGGAGGCCGCCCTCGACCTTCTCGCTCGACACGAGGAGCCAGAGAGCGACGACCCCGATCGCTACGACTACGCCGGCGCGTGAGATCGTGAGGAGCAGCGCCAGCGTGGCGACGTAGGCCAACAGGCCGCCGAGAGCTCGCATCGGCACGCCTCGTCCGCGCGTCGCACCGAGCCAGAGCGCGAGCGGGATGGCGATGTCCGCGAGCAGAGCGAGCGCGTTCCAGTATCCGACCGGCTCACGGAGACGGGCGACCCGCTCGCCGCCGGGGTCGAGCGCGGGAATCGCCTTGGACAGAACTGCCCACACGAGCACGATCCCGGTCACGGCGACGAGGAGCGCCGCACCGAGGCGCGCGGCGATGCGACCCCCAACGCCGCCGAGCGCCACGCCGAGCCCGAGGAACGCCGCGAACGCGGCCGTCCTGTTGAACGTCTCCCAGCTCCGGTCGGGAACGATCGACCAGGCCATGGTCGCACCGGTCCAGAGGACGACGAGCAGCGCCGCGACAACCACGGCGCGCCCGGAGGGCCCGAGGCGCGCGAGAGGGACTCCCCCGAACGCGAAGACGACGAGGAACGCGGCGAGCAGCCCTACCGCGAAGCCGCCGACAGGAAGAACGCCGTCGAACCCCGATCCGTCGCCGGCGAACGCCGCTCCGAGCACCGCCGGCCCGACGAGGGCCGCACACGCGAGAGCCGCGATGCCGGGCCGGGTGGCCGACGGCTCCGGCGTCTCCATGCCGCCGCACGCTACCAGTGGTCGCGGCGTTTCTTGCCCCCACGAGGAGGGTAAGCGTCCGTACCGTCTAACAGATCATTTACTCTGCCCAAACGCCCGGATCACCCGGAGCCGGGAGACTTCGCCGAGATGGGCTCCCGGTCACGCCCGTGACACCGCACTCGAGCCATACACACCCAACCCGCCCTGCCGTTCCGGCGATCCTCGTCGTGCTGCTGGGCATCCTCGTGGCGTTGTCGCTCGCAGGCCCGGCCGCGGCAGCGGTGCCCTGCGGGAAGAAGGTGCTCGACGACTGGTACGACAACGGCCGCGTCGACCGTCTCTACGACTTGCACTGCTACGACGAGGCGATCGAGTTGATCCCGCGCGACATCCGGGACTACTCGGACGCGCAGGAGGTCATCTCGCGCGCGCTCCAGGCGGCGGTCGGCGGAAATCTCGCACCCGGAGGCGACGACCCTACCCCCGGTGACGATCCGGACGATCCCGGGAACCCCGGTAGCCCCGGTCCGAAGGACCCGCCCGCGGACCCGGGCAACCCGGGGCCAGGCGATCCTCCTCAAGCGGCGCCGGAGATCGACACCTCGAACACTTCCTCGGTTCCGATCCCGCTGCTCGTTCTCGGAGGCATGTCCCTCGCGCTCCTCTCCGCGGGCGCACTCGGCTACATCTCGCGCCGGCGCGCCGCGGCCGCGGACCACGGTCCGGACGATCCCACCCTCGGCTGAGCCTGGGCTCGAGCTCGTCGCGCGGCGTTTCGC
>JACCWU010000063.1 GCA_013697465.1 Actinomycetota bacterium
TTCGTGTTCCCGCTCTACGTCGTTCCCGAGAACACGCTCCCGCCCGCGCCGTGGGCGGAGAAGCCGCGCGACATCTTCGTGCTCCAGCTCGTCAGCATCGCGTTTTGGCTCGGCGCCGGCGCGCTTGCCGCGGTGGGCGCCGTTCTCGCGTGGACGCGCTGGTCTCGTTTTGCCTCGATCGTTCTGATCGCGGCCTGCGCGGGCATTGCAGGCTCGACCGTCGTCGCGGCCGTGCTCGTCGCGCGCTGGTTCTCTCTGACACCGGCTACGCCCAACTGGGCGCTCGCCGCGCCGCTCGCTCTCGGCTCTCTGCTCGCGTGCACGGCTGCGGCGAGCTGGGCGCTGGCTCACAGGCGCCTGCTCGTGCAAGACTGACGTCCGGATGCGCTTGCTCGTGCTCCTGGGCGCCGTCGGTGCGACCGTCGCCATTCCCGCGCTCGCCTTCGCCGCTGGAGGCAAGGTCCTCTTCGAGGCACCGTGCCCTCGGGCAAGGCTTCGTCCGTGACGATCACGACCCACAGAGCTCCGGCCTTCCGCGTGCTCCTCCGGGCGCCGACGCAGGGACGCGCGAAGCTCTTCCTGCTCGGGAAAAAGGCGCCGCAGGGCGGTCCGCTGATCGACACCAAGACCTACGCGTGTCAGGGCGCCGCTGGGTCGTTCTACTGCAAAGGGTCGTACGAGAAGCTTCCGGCCGGGACGTACACGTGGCGCATCGCGTGGGTCGGGGTCGGGAAGATGCCCGCGCACGTCGAGCTGTCCGTGCGCTGGTAGATCCGGCGCCAGCCTGACCGCCGACCGTCACCGCTAGCATCGCCGCATGGCCATCGCACCGCCTCCGAGCTACCTCGCGGACCTCAACGAGGCCCAGCGCGAGGCGGTTCTGACGACCGAGGGGCCGCTCCTCGTCGTCGCTGGAGCGGGCTCGGGCAAGACGCGCGTCCTCACCTACCGGGTTGCGCATCTCATCCATGCATGCGGTGTGAAGCCGAACGAGATTCTCGCGATCACGTTCACGAACAAGGCTGCCGGAGAGATGCGCGAGCGACTCCAGGCGATGCTCGGGGTGACCGCGAGGGCGATCTGGATTCTCACCTTCCATGCCGCCTGCGGGCGCATCCTGCGGCGCGAGGCCGAGCGGCTCGGCTACCGGTCCACGTTCACGATCTACGACGACCAGGACCAGGTTCGGCTTACCAAGGCGTGTCTCGAGGAGCTCGGCAAGGACCCGAAGCGGTTCTCGCCTCGCGGGATCCACCATCAGATCTCGCAGGCGAAGAACCAGCTCGTCTCCCCGGAGACGTACCTGAGCCGCGTCGCCTCGTTCTGGGACCAGACGGTCGCGGAGACCTACGAGCTCTACCAGCGCAGGCTCCACGCCTCGAACGCGGTCGACTTCGACGACCTGATCATGCTCACGGTCGAGGTGCTCGAGCGCTTCCCGGACGCGCTTGCGCGCTGGCAGAAGGCGTTCCGCTACATCCTCGTCGACGAGTACCAGGACACGAATCACGCGCAGTACCGGCTGCTGCAGCTCCTCGGCGGCGAGCATCGAAACGTCTGTGCAGTGGGCGACCCTGACCAGTGCCTCGTCGCCGGAACGATGATCACCATGGCAGACGGCACCAAGAGGTCAATCGAGCGCGTTCGCGCGAGCGACGCCGTTCTGTCCTGCTACGGCAGCGGGACTTTCGGACCGGCGAGGGTTACGCAGGTTCACAGGTCGAGCAGGCGCGCAGGCGTCGCGATCTCAACGGCGTCGGGGCGGACGATCGTGTCGACGCGGGAGCATGTCCACTTCGCCGGCTTCCCAGAGTTGGAAACAGATGCAGACTCGAAAGACGGCGAGCGCGAGCTTGTGGTCACACTCTGCGGTGGCTCGCCTGGCAGCGGGCTTCATCGCGTCACCGTGCGCGGTCATGACCTCGATGGCGTGCAGGGGGCTGAGAACCTCGGCGCGTCGGCGGACGCCGCGTCGGCGAATGGCAGGACGGCCGTGAAGCCAAGTGACGAATTGTCACTTGGCTTCTCAGGTGCCCGCTCCAC
>JACCWU010000066.1 GCA_013697465.1 Actinomycetota bacterium
CCCCTCCACGCTCACGGGCCGGTGAACGGCCCATGAGCACGCCCGCGCAGCGGCGCTGCGTTCAGGTGCTGAACGAGGCGCTGCACGAGGTCTTCGCCGAGCGAGACGACGTGTTTCTCCTCGGCGAGGACATCCTCGATCCGTACGGCGGCGCCTTCAAGGTGACGCAAGGCTTGAGCGACGCGTACCCGGATCGCGTGCTCACGACCCCGATCAGCGAGGGCGGCTTGTTCGGCGTCGCCGCCGGGATGTCGCTCCGCGGCTTCCGTCCGATCCTCGAGATCATGTTCGGCGACTTCATCGCGCTGGGCATGGATCAGGTCGTCAACGGCATCTCGAAGTTCCGCGAGATGTACGACGACCAGGTCACGGTCCCGCTCGTCGTTCGCACGCCGATGGGCGGCCGTCGGGGGTACGGCCCGACGCACAGCCAGTCCCTGGAGAAGCTCCTGCTCGGTATCCCCAACATCTGCGTCGTCGCGGCGAGCGAGTGCCACGATCTCCGCGGGCTCGTGGTCAACGCTGTCGAGGATGACCGCCCGGTGTTCCTGATCGAGAACAAGCTGATGTACGGGCGGTCAAGCCGCAGACCCGAGGAGGGGCATGTCGGCGGGCTCGCCGTTCGCGAGACCGGTGCCCGCTATCCGGCGCTGTCGTTCTCCGGGACCGACTTCTCCGACGACACGGCGACGATCGTCACCTACGGCGGCATGGTCCCGGTCGTGCTGGAGGCGGCGACTGAGCTGATCCTCGAGCACGAGATCTTCTGCGAGGTGGTCGCGCTCTCGCAGCTCCTGCCGATGCAGCTGGACCCGGTGCTCGAGTCGGTTGCCCGTACCGGCGTCCTCGTCACGGCCGAGGAGGGGACGCTGACCGGCGGGTTCGGCGCCGAGATCGCTGCCCGCGTACAAGAGCTCGCGTGGAGCGATCTTCGCGGCCCGGTGCGGCGGGTAGCCGCTCGGGACGGGATCATCCCGTCCGCCCGCCCGCTCGAGGACGCGATGCTCCCGGGCGCGCACGACATCGTGGGGGCGATCGTCGCGCTCGAAGCCGTGAGAAGCTAGCGCGAGTGTTGGAAATCGTCCTTACGCGCGAGGACGCGAACACCGAGTTCGCGCTTCTCGCCGAGTGGCTCGTCGAGGACCGGCAGGAGGTGACGGCCGGCCAGCCGGTCTGCGTCGTCGAGACGACCAAGGCCACGGTCGAGATCGAGGCGCCCGGGGAGGGAACGCTCGTCCAGCTCTACGACGACGGCCTCGAGGTGGAGCTCGGGAAGACGATCGCGCTCGTGGCCGAGAGCGTCGACGAGCTCGAGGCCGCGCTGGCGCGGCGCGAGCCGAAAGCGGGCGTCTCCGAGGCGAAGCCGGGCGACAGCAAGGCGACGAAGAAGGCGATCGAGCTCGCGGAGCGTCACGGAATCGATCTCGGCACGATCGAGAAGCGCGGCTTCATCACAGAGAAGGACGTCGAGGAGGCGATCGCGCGTCGGATCGCCGACGCGGCTCCGGATGCACGGCCAATCCTCGCTGGGGTCTCGACATCGGGCGTCTCACTTCCCGCTTCGTTCGACCTCGACGAGAATGAAGGCACCCTCGACGAGGAGTTCCTCGCGTCGCTCAGGTCCGAACCGGACGCGTTTCGCGCGCTCTCGTCCGAGCAGAAGCTCGACTTGTATCGAGCCCGTGGAGCAAAGATCGGAGCCGATGTCCTCCTGGGCGAGGGGACGATCGTGGTCGCCCCGCAGATCGTGCTCGAGGACGGCGTCGAGATCGGCCCCGGGGGAACGGTCTGGTGCGAGGAGCTCGTCGCCATCGGCGCTCTCACAGAGTTCGGCGCGAACCTCGACCTCCGCTGCCGCCGGGCGTACATCGGCGCGGGTGTGTGGGCCGGGCGCTCGATTCGCATCGGCGGCGGCGGCCATCGCGACCCCTGGGCCGTCCTCGCCGTCGGAGACCTAGCGTTCATCGGGGACGAGGCCTTCGTGAACGTCTGCCGTCCGGTCCTCATCGGTCGCGAGGCGCTCCTGACCATGCGCTCGCTGATCGTCACCCACAACATCGGCCACTCGGTGCTCGAGGGTTTCGAGAACCGCTTCGCGCCGGTCGTGCTCGAGGATCGCGCGCAGGTCGGGCTCGGCGCGGTTCTCTACGCCGGCTGCCGGATCGGTGCCGAGGCCATCGTCGCGTCGAGCTCCTACGTGGTCGCCGACGTCCCGGGGGGAGCGTTTGCGATCGGCGTTCCGGCGAAGGTCACGGGCAGCGCCCAACACCAGCTTTCTCACTCGCGCCAGGTCGAGCTCGCGCGGAGGATGATCGACGACCTCCACGAGCTGCTCGCGCTCCGCGGCCACGACGTCTCGGCGGTCAGCGAGGGAGACGTGCGCGGCTTCGAGGTGACGACCGAAGGCGGGGGTGTGCACGTTCTCTTCGCCCCCACGTTCTCGGGTGCCGCCGATCTCCCGGCAGGCGCGAGCGAAACGGTCGTCCTGACGCTCGAGCTGCGCGGCGCGGAGGTCCCTGGGCGCACTGCCGTGCTCGACCTCCTCGGCCGCCAGGTACATGGGAGCGGAGGACAGGCGCTCGACTCGGTGCGCGAGTTCTGCCGCAAGCGCGGGATCAGGTTCGAGCCGGGTCCGTGGCGCTACCGAAACGGCCTGCTGTAGATGGTTGATGCACGATCTCGCGCGTCCGGATGAGTGATCTGGCGCGTCGAGGCCGCTCCCGCTCAGGCTAGAGCCGCTCTCGCGGCTCGAGCCCGAGCGTGCGCTTCGCGACGGGAGAGCGACCCCGTGG
>JACCWU010000075.1 GCA_013697465.1 Actinomycetota bacterium
CTTGCGGAGGGCTACACCGGAGGAACACAATCGGGACATGAGTGAGATCGCAGCGGAGGTCGGACTCCCTCTCCGGACCCAGGACGAGGTCGAATGCCGCCGCTGCGCCGTCCACTGCGAGAAGGTCGTCTACCCCGGTGCGTGCCTGCGGATGGCGTGTCCGTTCGTGTATGCGTACGAGGCATGGGGCCGCACGTACATGGGTTGCCTGCAGAAGGTCTTCGACGTGGAGATCGACCTCTCCCTGCTCGAGGAGGCCGAGTCCGAGCGCGGCGGCTTCGGTGCAGTCCGCGCGCGCCGCGCGCCACTCCCGATGTGCGAAATCGACGTCGTCCCGTGCTACGGGGGTCGTGAGGATCCGCTGGGCTGCCGGAATCCCGAGTTCTACGAGATTCCGCGCGAGCGCGCGAGCTTCCGCGTCTTCGCCCGCGTCACCGACGTCAGCTAGCCCCGTTTTCTCCGCCGGCCGCGGCGATGGAGCCTGCGGAGGAGATCGATGTCCGCGGAGCTGAGGCCGTCTTCGGGCCACGTCTCGAGGAGAGCGGGCAGATCCCGGAACGCCGGGTGACCGAGGAAGGTCGCGAGCCCGTTCCCCAGGAGGCCTCGGGGGACGACGTCGTGACGATCGCGATTCGAGCCCAGCGGCGTCTTCGCGTCGTTCACGTGGAGGACGCGCAGACGCTCGAGCCCGAGGCGCGAGTCCAGATCCTCGAGCGCCTGGTCGAGCGCCTCCGCATCGGAGACGTCGACACCGGACGCCCACCAGTGGCAGGAGTCGAGGCAGATGCCGAGGCGCGCGTGGCCGTCAAGCGCGTCGCAGAGAGCGGCGAGCTCGGCGACCGAGCGGCCGATCGTGCCGCCAGCTCCGGCGGCGTTCTCGAGACAGAGCCAGAGCCCGTCCGTCGTCAGTCCGAGCAGCTCGCGCAGCGGCGGAGCCACGACCTTCACCGCTTCGTCGAAGCCGTACCCGAGGTGCGACCCCACGTGGAAGACGACCGCGTCGGCGTCGATCCCTCGCGCGACCTCCATCGTCGCACGGAGCGCTTCGAACGACTTCGATCGAATCTCGGCATCGCGGCTCGCGAGATTCACGAGGTACAGGGCGTGACACGTGACGTGCCGAACGCGGGCTTCGCGCCGCCGCGAACGGAAGCGCTCGAGCTCCTCCGGTGTGTGCTGTGTGGACTTCCACATCCGCGGGCTCTGCGTGAAGACCTGCACGGCGTTGCCGCCGATCGCCTCGATCCGGTCGATCGCCTTCGAGATCCCGCCTGCAGCCGAGACGTGGGCGCCGAAGAGCACGGGGCTAGGCTAGTGCGCCTATGAGCGTCCGCGTTCGCATGGCTCCTTCGCCCACGGGCTTCCTCCACATCGGCGGCGTGCGCACCTTCCTCTTCAACTGGCTCTTCGCGCGTGGCCGCGACGGGGAGTGCCTGCTGCGCATCGAGAACACGGACACGAGCCGCGAAGTCGAGGAGTCGGTCGACCAGATCGAGCGCTCGCTCCGCTGGCTCGGGATCGAGTGGGGCGGCGGGACGACCTTCCAGCTCGATCGGCTCGAGCGCGCGCAGGAGGAAGCCGCGCGCCTGGTCGAGGCGGGGTCGGCGTACGAGGACGAGGGCGCGATCCGCATCCGCATGCCCAACGAGGGAGTCACCGGCTGGGACGACGCCATCAAGGGCCGGATCGAGTTCCCGAACGCGCAGCTCGAGGACCTCGTGATCCTGCGCTCCGACGGACGGCCGACCTACAACTTCGCCTCCCCGCTCGACGACTGGCTGGACGAGATCACGCACGTCATCCGCGGCGACGACCACGTCTCGAACACGCCGAAGCAGATCCACGTGCTGCGCGCGCTCGGTGCCGAGCCGCCCGCCTACGCGCACGTGCCGAGCGTCTTCGGCGAGGACGGCCGCAAGCTCTCGAAGCGTCACGGCGCAGTCTCCGTGGACGAGTTTCGCGACGCGGGGTACCTGCCCGAGGCGCTCATGAACTTCCTCGCCCTCCTCGGCTGGGCTCCCGACGGCGAGACCACGATCATGTCCCGCGACGAGCTCTTCGAGCGCTTCTCGCTCGAGCGTGTCGGCGCGAGCCCCGCGACGTTCGACTACGCGAAGCTCGACTGGATGAACGGGGTGTACCTGCGCGCACTGTCGGCCGAGGACTATGCGGGTCGACTGACGACCTGGTTGCGCGAGCACGAGTACGACTGGCCCGAGGAACGTGTGCGCGCGGCGGCGCCACTCGTCCAGGAGAAGATCGGCCGCTTCGCCGAGTTCCCTGACTTCGCAGGGTTCCTCTTCCACGACGTCGAGCCGGATCCGGCGCTTCTCGACAGGCGCGTTCTCGCCGCCGCCGAGACGGCGCTGAGTGAGACCGAGCCGTGGACGGCCGCCGAGATCGAGACGACCCTCAAGCGGCTCTGTGACGAGCTCGGGGAGAAGCCTCGGACGGTGTACCTCCCGATCCGCGTGGCCGTGACCGGGTCACGGATCTCACCCGGCCTGTACGAGAGCCTCGAGTTGCTCGGCAGGGCCGAAGCACTCGCTCGTATCCAGGGAAAGTCCGAGTGAGCGCGCTGCGAGATCTCGTCGACGTCGAGCTCGGACCTACGAGCTGGCTCGAGGTTTCGCAGGAGCGGATCGACCGTTTCGCGCAGGCGACGGACGATCCGCAGTGGATTCACGTCGATCCCGAACGGGCCGCCAGCGGCCCCTTCGGGACGACCATCGCGCACGGCTTCCTCACGCTGTCGCTCTGCGTACCGATGCTCTACGAGCTTCTTCCCCCGGTTGACGGGATGGTCGTGAACTACGGGGTGAACCGGGTTCGGTTCCCGGCGCCCGTGCCGTCCGGCGGCCAGGTGCGCGGTCGCTTCCGCGTCACCTCCGTGGAGGACACCGCCGGCGGCGAGCGTGCGACGGTCGAAGCGGTTGTCGAATGCGCGGGAGTCGAGAAGCCCGTCTGCGTCGCCGAGCTCGTGCTCCTCGTCCTGCCCGACATCTCCCCGCAAACAGCCTCTTAACAAGCCTCGTCTCCCGCGGACTTGTCTGCTACCGTGCCCGCCCGGTGGGACGCGGCCGAACACGCCTGATTCGTTTTGCGCTCGTGCTCGGGCTCGTCGGTGTGCTCGCCGGCGTCGTGGTCGCGACCGCTGCAGCTCTCCGTTTTACCGACGCGGCCTGCCCGGAGGCGGGTGGTGGCGGCGTACGCGTATGCCCGAGCGGCATCGTCGGAGGCTCGTACTCGTTCACGCTGTCAGGGGACGGCGGGTGCGGCCCGGCGCTGCCGTATCAGTACCGCGTCATCAACGGGGCCCTTCCGCCCGGCCTCTCGCTCTCTTCGGGCGGCACCATCAGCGGGACGGCGACGCAATCGGGGACCTACTCCTTCTGGATCGAGCTGAGCGACGAGAATCCGCCGTCGGCCTCCTGGTGCCTGGTGCAGGAGGCTGAGCGTGAGTTCAGTCTCACCGTAGCCCCTGGCCTGAGCATCTCCAACCAGGCGGTGAAGCCCGGAACGATCGGCGTTGCGTACTCGGAGACGCTGAGCGCGATGCTCGTGACTGCGCTCAACCCGCCGACCGGAATCGGGGCGACCGGCCTGACGTGGTCGATCGCTTCCGGGACGTTGCCTGCCGGCCTAGCCCTCGCTACCGACGGCACCCTGGCAGGGACGCCGACAGCCGAAGGCTCGTATCAGTTCGTCGTCCGAGCTCAGGGCAACGGAACCTCCGACACCGAGACGCTGACGCTCGTCGTCCGGACGGCCGTTGCCGTCGCCGCACCGCTCACTCCGAAGTCCGAGGTCGGCGTTCTCTTCACGACGAAGCTCACGGCTTCAGGGGGTACGAGCACGTTCGTCTGGGCCGCGACCGGGCTGCCGGCAGGGCTGGCGCTCGGCACGGACGGCACGCTCACCGGCACCCCGACCGTGGCCGGCACGTACCGCTTCACCGCGACGGCGACTGACACCGAAGCGCGGGTCGGCACCTACGAGGGCGTGCTGACCGTTGCGTCGAGGCTCGCGATCAAGACGCTGCGCTTGAAGCCGGGGAGGGTCGGGCGTCTGTACAAGCAGAAGGTCTCGACCTTCGGCGGTGTCCTGCCGGCGAAGTGGAAGGTCAAAGGCCGCCTGCCACGCGGCATCCGCTTCGCATCAGCGCTGGGCCTCTTCACGGGCACGCCGCAGAAGGCGGGCACGTATCGCGTCACGGTCGAGGTCACGGACGCGCTCAAGGTGAAGTCTGTGAAGACGTTCACCATCGTCGTCCTTCCTTAGACGTCCCGCCGCACGGCTCGTCGCTGAGCGAACGGCCGCCCGCCGGACTCAAGTGATCGCCGCCGGTCGCCGATACCCCTGATGTGGGGGAGCGCCGCAACCGCCCGACCACTACCGAGGGACCCGCCGTCGTGAGCCCCGAGCTCGCGCTCGTCGATCGTCGGGTCGCCGACCACGCGCGGGCACTTCTCCCGGATCCAGACGACTCCTTGTCTGCACTCGGACGACAGCGTCAGGACACTCCCGAGGTCAGGGCGGTCTTCCCGCGATTCAAGCCTGCACAGTCGCCTGACGACCCAGTCGCGGCGGCTCGAAGCCGCATCATGGAGTGCGGGGTCGCGGCCGAGTTCTCCACCGAGACTTCGCCGCGGCGCGTGTCACGGGGCGTCACCCTCATCCCGACGCTCTGCGCGGCGTCCTCGGTCGCGATGCTCGTGGCGGATCTTCATCTGGTGATCTGAGGGCCGGCGCCCTCGAAACCGCTCCACGAGGATCGCGTTCTCAGCGAGTGATCTGCTGCGGACCTCAGCGCCAACCCCGCAATCGCAAGGTTCACCGTGACCGTGAAGAGGCTCCGCTAGTCCGTCAGCCAGCGCTCGGCGGTCCGACCTCAATAGCGCGGCAAGCGCTAGGGATGGCGCACTCCCGGCCCGCACCAGATGGCTGTTCGGGACGTGTCCCGAATACGGAGTGGGAGATCGGCGAGTTGCCGTCAGTGGGATCTATGAGCCGCGCAACGCAACAGGGCCGCTGTACGTGCAGCTTGGCGCTGGATCCGCTCGCCGATCTTCCCTTCCCCGTGCGCGACCTGTACCCGAGCCTGCGATGAGTAAACCCACTCAGCCGAGAGTTCTGCAAAGGCACATCCCCCGACTAGCTGGCACGAACGTCGTCGCTCGAGACCGCTTCGCAGCCAACACCGCCGCGTGAGGCAGTCTGTTTCGACGCGCGTGGGTCGGTACCGGGATAAGTGGAGAACACGCTTAGCTCGATTACGCTCGTGCCCCGGCGTCGAAGGAGGAGCGACACGTGGATTCGAACCGAAAGACTGCGCTCGCCGCAGGGGTCCTTTTCCTCACCACTTACGTCACCGCGATAGGAGCGCTCTAACTGTTTCAACCTGTTCTCGACGACCCCGTCGGCTACATCGCCGGTGGCGGTTCCGAC
>JACCWU010000092.1 GCA_013697465.1 Actinomycetota bacterium
CGCGTTGAGAGCGCGGGCCCTCATCTGGCTCTACGCGGGCCTTCTGCTCTGGATCGCCGGTTTCACCGGGATTCTTCCGACCGGCGCGGCCTTGCCACCGTCCCCGCACTCTGCTCTCGGTGACGACTGGCCGCTCGCGGGGCTGGCACTGCTCGGGGTCGCCTTCGCGGTCGGCTGGCTAGCAGGGCGACGACGTCTCGTCGCCGATCGCGGGCTTCCGGAGGAGCGCTTGGCCGGCTACGTCGTCGCCTTCACGTGGCTCAGCGGCGTGTCCGTTCTGATCGGGCTCGTGCAGCCATACGCGCTCGTCTTCGTGCTCCCGTCTCTCTACGCATGGCTTTGGCTTCCACTCCGGTCGAGCCTCTGGGCGAGGGCGGGTCTCTTCCTTCTCGGGCTCGCCGGGCCAGCAGCCGGGCTCGCCGTTCTCGCACGCGATCTCGACCTCGGGCTGCCCGCTACCGCATTGTACGTGGCCGGGCTCGCGACCGTTGGCTACATCTCACCCCTGACCGTTCTCTTCGCTCTCGGCTGGGCGACTGCCGCCGCCCAGCTCGCGGCGCTCGCCTTCGGGCGCTACTCGCCGTATGCCGCGGGCGCGGAGCCGCCGCCTCCCGGTGTGGTCTTGACCGCGATCCGAGCGCTCGCGGCGCTCGCTCGCGGCGGCTACGCCAGAGCGAGATAGCGCACAGGGTCTCCGGCTGCGATCTCGCCGTTTCCTCGTGGAACGTGGACGAGAGCGTCGGCGGAAGCCGCCCGCACGATCATGTGGGACTCCTGACCCGAGACGGGCTCGAGAAGCGTGCCCTCCCCGTCACGCGAGCGGCGCGAGCGCACGAACTCGTCTCGCCCTTCGTTCCGGCGCAGCGAAACGCGAGCTCTGCCGGTCTCGTACGCCGGGCGCGCGTCGGCGACCCCTTGCAGCGCGAGCACGGCCGGCACGACGAAGAGCAGTGCGCCCACGAGCGACGAGACCGGGTTTCCAGGCAGGCCGAACACGAGCGTCGCGCCCCGCACGCCGAACGAGAGCGGCTTTCCGGGCTTGACAGCGACGCCCCAGAAGACCTCCTCCACCCCGAGCTCCGCAGCCACGCTTCTCACGAGATCGTGCGGACCGACGGAGACGCCTCCAGAGGTGACGAGCACATCGGCGGAGAGCCCGCGCTCGATCGCGGCCCGATGTGCGTCGGGGTCGTCCGCGACCACCGGGAGCAGCTCGACATCCGCGCCCGCCGGGGCGAGCAGGGCCGCGATGAGCGCTCGGTTGGACTCGTAGATCTCGCCGGGTTCGAGGGTCTCGCCCGCTGCCCGCAACTCGCTTCCGGTGGCGAGCACCGCTACTCGCGGGCGGCGAGCGCACGACACCTCGGCCACCCCGGCGGCGGCGAGGGCGCCGATCTGGGCCGCCCCGATTCGAACGCCGGCGGGAACCACGACTGCGCCAGCCTCGACGTCGCCTCCGCGCGGACGGATGTGCGCTCCCGGCTGCGCCTGCTCGGCAATCTCGACGGCCGTGTCGCGGTCGACAGCACGCTCGACCGGCACCACGGCATCTGCGTCGTCAGGAACTGCTCCTCCGGTGGCGATGCCTGCCGCGCTGCCTGCCGGCAAGGTGTCCGTCGACGGGTGTCCCGCCGCGACGCGGAATGCGACGGGCAACGTGCCCGGAGTGTCGGCTGCCCGCACCGCGAAGCCGTCCATCGCCGAGCTCGCGAACGGTGGGAGGTCGACGGCTGACAGGGCGGGCTGGGCGAGGAAGCGGCTCCGAGCCTCGTCGAGGGAGACGAGCTCGGCAGGAAGCGGGCGTGCCCGTTCGAGGATGCGTGCCAGCGCCTCGTCGATCGTGAGCAGCTCGCCCACGCTCGCTAGGGAATCGGATCCGGGCCTCGAGGCGTGGGCGCCTGCGGGCGCTCGGGCTCCGTCTCGGTGGACTCGGTGGTCTCAGGACGGTAGTACGGATCGTAGGAGAGGGCGTACTGGCCCCGGGTGAAGGGCTTCCAGGTCGGCCAGCGATCGGGCTCCGGGAAGCGCGCCGGCCCGAGCGACTCCAGTGCGGGCTCCATGAAGCGCCTCCAGATGTCAGCGGGGAAGCTGCCCCCCGAGACGGAGATGCCATGCACGTTCTCCATCGGAATCTCGCCACGCGTGTAGCCGATCCACACCGTCGTCGCGAGGTCCGGGGTGTAGCCCGCGAACCACGCATCCGCGTACTCCTCGTTCGTACCCGTCTTCCCAGCGGCAGGGCGACCGATGTTGGCTCCAACGCCCGTCCCGTGCTGGACGTTTTGCTCGAGGATTCGCGTGACGATCGCCGCCCCGCCTTCGGAGATGGCTCGCCGGCGCTTGGGAACGCCCCATCCGGTCTCCGTGTCTTCACGACCGTTCGGGAGGACGACCCGACGAATAGCCATCGGCTCGGCGTAGATCCCTCCGGCAGCCAGGGTCGCGTAGGCCGACCCGATGTCGAGCGGTGAGACCGCGATCGATCCGAGACCCATCGCCGGGACGTATGCGCCGTTCACGTCGAGCGGGGAGCGCACGCCCATCCGCCGAGCTACTTCGGCGACCCGCTCGGGTGTGACGTCGAGAGTGAGTTGCGCGTACACGGTGTTGTCGGAGCGGATCGTCGCGCTCCTGATCGAGCTCCAGCCGTAGTAGTCGCCGGCGTACGTCGTGACGCACCACCAGCTCCCGTCGTCGCAGTTGCCTACCGGGGTCGGCCGGTAGTTGAACGGCGCTGAAACGTAGTAGGTCGAGTCGGGATTGATGCCCATCTCGACGGCGGCCGCCAAGACGAAGGTCTTGAAGGTCGATCCCGTCTGGCGGCGAGCCTGCGAGACGAGGTTGAACTGATTCTTGGGTTGGTTGGGAGTCACGGCCGCCATGGCACGGATGGCGCCCGTTCGCGGCGTGATCGAGATGAGCGCAGCTGCGGGGTCGTTCGGGTACGTGAGGGTGCTGCGAATCGCCTGCTCGGCGAGTCGCTGGAACTGGGGTCTGATGGTGGTGTAGACCTTGAGGCCGCCCGACCGAACCTGCGCGGCTCCGTACACCTCGTTGAGCTGGTCGCGGACGTATCCGAAGAAGTACGGCTCCCGGATCTGGCTGTACAGCCGGCCGGGCCGGAGACGCGTCTTCGCTTCGCGGGCTTTCCTGTACTGCCTGCGCTTGATGACCCCGGTGTCGAGCATGGCCGCGAGCACCGCATTGCGCCGAGCGAGAGCGCGCGTAGGCGCAACGAAGGGATTGTTGACCGAGGGGGCTTGTGTGAGCCCCGCCAGGAGGGCCGACTCCGACAGCGTGAGCTCGAGCGCCGGCTTCGAGAAGTATGTTCGGGCAGCCGCTTCGATTCCGTAGGCCTGATTTCCGTAGTAGACGCGATTGAGGTAGGTCGTGAGGATCTTGTGCTTCGTCCACTTTCGGTCGAGCTTCGTCGCCAGGCACGCCTCCTTCACCTTCCGCTGAACCGTCCGCTCCCGGGAGATGTAGAGGTCGCGCACGAGCTGCTGCGTGATCGTCGAGCCGCCCTCCACGATCCGGCCCGCTCGCACGTCGGCTACGGCCGCTCGGGCGATGCCTTCGACGTCGAGACCGCCGTGGTCGAAAAAACGCCTGTCCTCGATGGCGATCGTCGCCTTGCGTACCCAGATGGACATCTCGTCCGGCGCGACCGCTTGGCGGTTCTGCTCGGCGGGGATGACACCGAGGAGAGCGCCGTTCGCCGCATAGACGAACGAGTTCTCGCCGATCTTCACTCCTCGCAGCGAGGAGAGGTCACACGACGACCCGTACGCGAAGACCGCCGCACCGCCGCCGATGATGGCCGCCACACCGATGGTGGCCAGCGCCGCGATCGTGGCGACGATCGCCTTCCGGCGCTTCCTCCGACGAGTGGCGCGCTGTCGGCGGTGGCGTGCGAGGAGGAGCTCGGGGTCGAACGGGGGTTTGCGCGAACGCCCTTGACTCATGGGTAAATGCTAGCCCTCACGTTCACCTCGTTCGACAGGATCGATCCGGCTCCTCAGCCGCTTCGGGGTCGCGCCGTGCTGGAATGCGTGGATGGAGAGCGCGGAGGCCCCCCGGCCGAGTCCCTGGCGGCTCGTCGCCTGGCTCGGATTCGTCTCGGCGCTGGCCGCACTGGGATACGCGAGCCGGTTCAGCGACGCGGATCCGCCCGAGGACCTCGCGTACCGCTACTCGTCCTCCGTCGCGGCGGTCGTGCAGTACGGAATCATGCTCGCGATTCTGCTCCTCATCGCCCGCGGGCTCCCTCTGCGAGACGCCTTCGGGCTGCACCGGCCGGCGTCGTGGCTACGCGCGCTCGGCTACGCGTTGCTCGCGCTCGCCGCGATCTACGTGGCCGGCTACGTCTACGTCCTGCTTTCCGGAACCGATCCGACCGACGAGCAGGGACTCGTGCCGAACGAGTGGGACCCGGATCGCGCCGGCGCCTTCGTGGCCTTCTTCGTCGCCGTGTCGGTGGTCGCACCGATCGTCGAAGAGCTCACCTATCGCGGGCTCGGGTTCTCGCTCCTGCGCCCGTACGGCGCCTGGGTCGCAATCCTCGTGACCGGGATCTTGTTCGGCGCGGCGCACGGTCTCGTCGAGGCACTGCCTGTCCTGACCGTCTTCGGCCTCGCCGTCGGGTGGCTACGCGCCCGCACGGCGAGCGTCTACCCGTCCATGATCCTGCACGGGTTCTTCAACGGCCTCGCGCTGATCGTCTCCGTCTCCGGAGCAGGCTAGGTCGCCTCTTCGTCGTCGTCTTCCTCGGCGAGCTCCTCGAGGCTCGAGGCGAACTGCTCCGGAGTCACCGTCTCGAGGAACTGCCGGAACTCGGCGGGATCGAGATCGGCGAGGCTCGAGGCCGTCACGAGGCCGGGTTGATCGTCGTCGTCAGCCTGGAACTCGATGCTCGACTCGGCGATCACGTCCTCCGCCGCGAAGATCTGGGCGTCGCAGCGAACGGCGAGTGCGATCGCGTCGGACGTACGGGAGTCGATCTCCACCTCGCGGCCGTCTTGGACGATGGTGATCCGGGCGAAGAACGTGTTGTCGCGGAGCTCCGTCACCTCCACCTTCACGATCTCACCCTGCAGCTCAGCGATCACGTTCACGAGGAGGTCGTGAGTCATCGGCCGCGGCGGCGTGGCGCCCTGCAGCTTCATCAGGATCGACGCGGCCTCCGAATGCCCGATCCAGATCGGGAGGAACTTGTCGTCGTCCGCCGTCTTCAGCAGCACGATCGGCTGCTTGCCGATCGGCTCGAAGCTGACGCCGTAGAGGGTCATCTCTCGCATCGCCCGGTCCGCTCATGTTAGTGGTCCGCCACGCGAACGCGACACGGGTCGTGCGCTACAGTTGCCGGCGCCGGGCGATTAGCTCAGTCGGTTAGAGCGCCGCTCTGATAAGGCGGAGGTCCGTGGTTCGAGTCCACGATCGCCCATCTTCGCGTGCCTCTACGGAGCCGCGGCCTCGAGGGTCTCGGCGAGCTCGGCGAGCTCTGTCTCGTCACGGAAGCGGATCTCCAGGACGCCGTTCGCAATGCGGACCGACAGTCCCGTCAGACGTTCCGCGGCCGCCTTCGCCCGATCTGCCAGCTGAGGATCGACGGGGGACGTGCGACGAGGGCGCCGGCGAGCACCGCCGTCCTGAGCCGCACGCTCGGCGCCTCGGACCGTCATTCCTTCCTTCGCAATTCTGCGTGCCAGCCGGCGGCGCGCTTCGTCGTCGGAGAGCGAGAGAACCGCGCGGGCGTGTCCTTCGGTCAGATCGCCGCGAGCGAGCATCCAGAGGATCTCCTCCGGAAGCTCGAGGAGACGTAGCCGGTTCGAGACACCCGACTTCGACCGGCCTACGCGCTCGGCGACGTCGCCGAGCGAGAGCTCGAACTCGTCCACGAGCGAGGCGTAGGCCCGCGCCTCCTCGACGGCGGAGAGCTCCTCGCGGGCGACGTTTTCGACGAGCCCGAGCAGAAGCGAGTCGCGGTCGCCGACGTCCTTGACGAGCGCGGGCAGCGTGGCGATCCCTGCGGCACGAGCAGCGCGCCAGCGGCGCTCTCCGGCGATGAGCTCGAACCCGCCCTCCGACCGTCTTCTGACGACGATCGGCTGGAGCACGCCTTGGAGGCGGATCGAGCCCGCGAGCCCCGCGGCCGACTCGGGCTCGAACCGGCGCCTTGGCTGGCGCGGGTTCGGATGAATCGTCTCGACGGGGAGGTGCAGCAGCTCGGGCTGCCCACCCTCGCCGAGAAGGACCTCCAGGCCGCGGCCCAAGCCGCGTCGCTCCTTAGGAACGCTCGACAAGCTCCATCGCCACCTTCCAGTAAGCCTGAGCGCCGGCCGAGCGGCGGTCGTAGGCGATTGCAGGGAGCCCGTGGCTCGGGGCCTCGGCTAGGCGCACCGAGCGGGGCACGGTCGTAGTGAAGACGAGGTCTCCGAAGTGGCGGCGAAGCTCGGCCTCGACGTCGGCGGACAGGCGCGTGCGCCCATCCGCCATCGTGAGCAGGATGCCCGCGACGGCGAGATCGGGGTTCAGACGGGCCTTCACGTGGTTCACCGTGCCGAGGAGCTGCGAGAGCCCCTCGAGCGCGTAGTACTCCGCCTGTACCGGCACGATCGCCCGGTTCGCCGCGGCCAGGGCGTTCACCGTCAACGGACCGAAGGACGGCGGGCAGTCGAGGAACACGAACGAGTAGGGAACGAGACCTTCGTTGAGCGCTTCCGCGAGGTACTGCTCGCCGCCGTCGCGGGCCGACAGCTCCACCGCGGCGGCTGCGAGGTCGTGCTTCGCCGCGATGAGATCGAGATTCGGGAACGCCGTGGGATGGGCAAGCGACGAGAGCGGAGCTCCGTCGAGCAGGTCGTGCGTGGATGCACCGTTTGCTCGGACGCCAAGTCCCGAGCTCGCGTTGGCCTGCGGATCGAGGTCGATGAGAAGCACGCGTTCGCCCGCCTCGGCCAGGCAGGCTCCGACGTTGACGGCGGTCGTCGTCTTGCCGACGCCGCCCTTCTGGTTCGCGATTGCGTACACCCGGGCGGGCACGCGCACAGTTTCGCGATGCGGCCGGACGCACCCGCTCAGAGTCGGCGTAGCCAGACGTGCGTCGGGTCGACCAGCTCAAGTGCCTCGCGAAGCCATCGTCGTTGCAGTGAGTCGAGCAGCGGGAGGCTGTCCTCGAGATCCTGCTCGTCCTTCGGGCGAATCGTCTTCGACTTGAAGAGCAGCTGCACCTCAGACGCGAGATAGGGGATCCCTGCGACGCACCACGTCAGCTCCGACGCGGGGCGGCGGACGCGCGCGTCGCGCCGGTAGACCCAGACACCGGCCTCGGCGGGGTTGAGGACGAGCTGCACTCGCCACGGCCGATTTGTCTGCTCGCGGCCCCACACATCGTGAATCGGCTCGCGGAGGATCTCTCCCCGGCGCCACGAGCGGAGCTTCCCCGGAGGGTCGGCACAACGAAGATCCCAGCTCGCGAAGTGCGAGCGGATTTCCACCTGATCCCGCGCGAGGACGCCGACATCGATGTCGTCGTGCACTCGGCGGTCCGTGCGGCCGACCAGAGCGTCGATCGCGTAGCCGCCGGCGATCCACCACGGCGCGTCACAGTCGCCGAGCAGCTCGGCGACCTCCTGCGGCGTCATGGGATCCCACGCGCCCAGAGCCGCGTCACCCAACTCGAACCCTCACGCGAGCGGCCGCTTCTTCGCCATCCCGGGGCGACGCGGGAATCCCGGCGGCGTGGGCCCGGTCTTCCGCAACACGAGCAGGCCATCCGGGCCCTCCTCGACCTGGGCGCCCAGGAGGCGGGCGACTTTCGCTACGGCAGGTTCGTCGACGGACTCGCCAACCCAGAGGATGGCAATCCCTCCGAGCCGCACGAGCGGGAGGCAGAGCTCGACCGCAACCGGGGGCTTGGCGAGCGCCTTGGCCAGCGCGAGTCCGAATGCGCCCGGCTCCTGTTCCTCCGCACGACCCCAGACAACCGTCACGTTCGTGAGTTCCGACGCGAAGCCACGCAGGAGCTCGCACTTCCGGCGTTCGGCTTCGAGCAGCGTCACCGATCGCGAGGGGAAGGAAACCGCAAGCGGAAGCCCCGGCGACCCGCCTCCCGAGCCGACGTCCACGATCGGCCCGTCGTTCTCGGCGACGAGCGGCGTCGCCCGCATCGCGTCGTCCAGCAGGACTCGTCGAGCTTCCCCCGCATCTCGCAGCCCGGTCAGCCCCGGGGCGTCGAGCACCCATCGGAGCCACCGCTCGAGCAGGGCGTCGCTCGACTGCGGGTCAGTCGACGAAATGGCGGGGAAGCACGACGACGTAGCGATTCGGCTCGGTGCCCTCGCTCGCCGTCTCGATCTCGGGATCGTCCTTCAGTGCCTCGTGCACGATCTTTCGCTCCACTGCGGTCATCGGCTCGAGCTCGACTCGCCGACCGGTCCCCGCGGCCTGCTGCGCAGAGCGCTTGGCGAGTGCGTCGAGCACCGTGGTACGGCGTGCGCGATAACCCGCGGCGTCGACGACGACGATGTGCTCCCCGCCCCCCGCTCGAACCATCGCGTTCGCGAGGTACTGGATCGCGTCGAGGGTCTGTCCGTGCTTGCCGATCAGAAGGCCCAGGTCCGCCCCGGAGCAGGTCACGGTCACCGTGCCTTCACGCTCGACTGCGGCGGCCGATACCGAGGCGCCGATCGCGGCAGCCACACGTTCGACGAACTCCCTCGCCGAGCCCGCTTCAGGGCTCGTACCAGGTGTGGCGTCGGCAGCCGAAACCTCGGCGACGACGTGCGCGGGGGTATAGCCGACTCCCAGTAGCCCGCGCTCGCCTTCCGACACGACCTGGAAGCGGACGCTTTCCCGATCGAACCCGGGGACGAGGCGCTCGAGCTCCCGGACGGCGGCCCACTTCGCCTCGCCGACCGTCTCGCCGGTCGCCTCGACGCGTACGTCGCTCGCACTCATCGCTTGGGCCTCCCGCCGCGCTTCCGCTTGACCCGCCGCGGCGGTCCCGAGCGCACCTGGCTTTGGCCCGAGCGCGGTGTGCCCGCCGCAGCGGGCTCGCCGACCAGCGCTTCGCGCTCCTTCGGAGGCGTCCGGCTGGTGCGCTTCGGTGGCGGTGCTGGTCTCGGCATGAGCCTGCGCGTGATGAGCCCTTGCCCGGTGGTCCAGAGGTTGGTCGTCAGCCAGTAGATCATCAGGCCCGATGGGAAGCCGAGAATGAAGGGGATGAAGACGATCGGGAGCACCATGATCATC
>JACCWU010000103.1 GCA_013697465.1 Actinomycetota bacterium
CCGATGACGAGCACCGCGACGCCGAGCGCCGCTGTCGGAAGCCGGTCGGCCGCCTCGCTGAAGAGCCGGTCTCCGAGCGCACCGGGGAGGTCGTCGGCGAAATTGACGATCACGCCGATCGCCACAAGCGGAGCGAGGATGTAGCGACCGCTGGTCAAGCCTCCGGCGACGAGCAGCGGCGGCGTAGCGCGGTACAGAACGCGCGCCGGAGGCGCATCTTCGGACGCGGCCTCGTAACCCGTGTAGGACAGCAGTGCCTGGCGCAGGCGCTCACCCTCCTGCGCGCGGACAGCGGCCAGCGTCAGCTCGGCGGCGGAGCTGCCGCCCGCGGCTGCCTCCACCTCCACCTGGACGAGGCCGAGGAGCCGGTGCAGCCACGGCGCCTGCAGGTCGACCCCGCGGATTCGGTCGAGTGGCACGACGCGCGTGGTGTGACGAATGACGCCGCGCTCGATCACTAGCCGGCCGTTCTCGATCCGATACGTGAACCGCCGCCACTCCACGACGAGTAGAGCAAGGCCGCCCGCGACGAGAAGGGCGAGCGCCGGCAGCACGAATCCCCCGCGCCAGGTGAGCGCGACGACGAGGATCGGCAGGATGCTCGCTCCGATTCTCTTCCGGGCGAAGACGAGAACGGCCAGGGGATGGAGCCGCCCCTCGAGCGCCGGCGAACGGTCGCTCAGGTTCCCTCCTCTATCCCCGCGCGGCGTGCAAGCTCCTGCACCAGCGCGTCGGCAACCCGGGGATCGAGGCCCGGGATCTCGGTCCCGCCCTTGGCCGAGGCCGTGGTCACCGCGAGCGAGACCAGGCCCAACATCCGCTCCAGCGGCCCGCGCTTGGTGTCGACCGTCTGGACGCGCGCGTGAGGGACGACGTGCCACCTGCGCCAGAGCGAACCGCGGGCGACGTACAGGCCAAGATCGGTGATCTCGTAGCGAAACCGGCGGTACAGCATGCGCGGCTGGACCACTGCGAGGGCAGCGAAAAGAAGCGTCACGCAGCCTCCGACGACGGCCACGAGAACCGCAGCGAGCCCTTCCTCGGCGAGCGCGAGCAGCGCTGCGACCACAGTCGTAGCGGTTCCGGCTACGAGCGCGACGAGAGCCAGCTCGAGCGCCCACAGCCGCTGCACGCGCGGGTCGAGCTGCACAGCCGGTTCACGGAGGATCATGGCGCCACCCTGCCAGAGAGCCGTCGCCGAGCGCCCGCATTAGCCACGCCGCTCGACACGAGCAGTGGTTGGAATCGTCAGAACGGAGTAGGCCGCGGGGCGCGCTCGTTCTCACAGGAATGGGTTTGCATGCGTTTCCCCGCAGATGACCGCCCCGGTCAGACACGTCTGGGCGGCACTCGTCGTCGTCTACGTCTTGTGGGGCTCGACGTACGTGGGGATCAAGGTCGTCGTCGAGACACTGCCGCCGCTCCTTTCCGCAGGAAGCCGCTTCCTCGCTGCGGCAGTGCTTCTCGCCGCGATTCTCGCCGTACGCGGAACGAGCCTTCGCATCACGCCGCGCGAGCTCGCCGGGAGCGCGTTCGTGGGCTTACTTCTCCTCACACTCGGCGTCGGCGTCGTCCATGTGGCGGAGACGCGGATCGACTCGAGCGTCGCCGCGATGATCGCCGGGACCGTGCCGCTGCAGGTAATTCTGATGCGGCTCGCCTCGCGGGACCGCGTGTCGCGCGCGAGCCGGCTGAGCACGCTCGCGGGGCTTGTCGGGCTCGGTCTCGTCGTCGCGCCGGGGCTCGGTGCCAGCTCCACCGCGATCGGTCTCGCGGTGATGATCGGGGCCTCGATCTCGTGGTCGACGGGGTCGTTCTTCTCGAGCCGCTTGGGTCTTCCGAACGATCCGTTCGTCGCCACTGTCTACGAGATGGCAGCGGGCGGGATCTTCCTCACGGGCGGCGCGCTCGCTCTCGGAGAGTGGGGAGAGCTCAGCGGCGCGGCGTTCGCGCTCGACTCCGTGCTGGCTTGGGTCTATCTCGTCTTCGCGGGCTCGCTGATCGGGTTCACTGCCTACGCCTGGCTTCTGCGCGTGGCCCCGATCTCGCTTGTCGTCACGCACCAGTACGTGAACCCACTCGTCGCGATCGCCCTCGGGATGCTCGTCCTCGGCGAGCGGCCGGGCCTGACCACGCTCGTCGGCGCGCTGCTCGTGATCGGAGCGGTCTACGCCGCGGTGCGCGCCGAGTTTCCTAGGAGAGCTCGACCTGCGAACGTCGCGCCGCGAGGAACTCCAGCAGATCAGACCGCGTGAGGACGCCCGTCGGCTTGCCGCCGCTGGCGACTACCACCACGGCTCCATTCGGGCCCGAGAGCCCTTCGTAGACCTCGTTCAGCGACGCGTCCGCGTCGACCGCCGGCAGCGGCGGCTGCATGGCCACGGCGACGTCCTCGTTCAGGGCATCCGGATTCCGGAAGACTCGCTCGAGCAGAGCCAGCTCCTGGAGCGAGCCGACGACGTCTGCCAGTGAGTCGACCGGCTCCGAGCGGACGACCGGGAGCTGAGAGATGCCGTAGCGCTGCATGAACTCGATCGCCGCGCCCACCTTCTCGTGTGACCCGATGGTTACGAGGGCTGGGACGTCGTGGTCGGCGTGGCGGAACCGCAGAACCTCCTCGACGGACGGGGGAGGCGTCGCGCGGTCGAGCAAGCCGTACTGGATCATCCAGTTGTCGTCGTAGAACTTCGAGAGGTAGGAGCGGCCGCTGTCCGGGAACATCATCAGGACGCGGGCGTCGGGACCGAGCTTCTTCGCAACCTGGATCCCGGCGTGCGCGGTGGAGCCGGCAGAGCCGCCCACGAGCAGCCCCTCTTCGCGGGCGAGTCGGCGGGCGACCCGGAATGAGTCGCGGTCGGAGACGCGAACCCACTCGTCGACGACATCGGGGTCGAGCGTCGACGGCCAGCGCTCCTTTCCGATCCCCTCGACGAGATACGGCCCCATCGGATGCTCGTCGTCGGCCGTGAAGACCGAGCCCTCGGGATCGACCGCGACGATCCGCACCTCCGGCCTGCGCTCCTTGAAGTAGCGCCCGACGCCGGTAATCGTGCCTCCGGTGCCGACCGAGATCACGATCGCGTCCACCTGCCCCTCGGCCGTCTGCTCCCAGAGCTCAGGCCCGGTCGTCTCGTAGTGGGCCTCGGGATTGGCGGGATTCGAGTACTGGTCGGGCTTGAAGCCGCCCGGGATCTCCTCGGCGAGGCGGTCGGAGACGGAGTAGTAGCTTTCCGGCGAGTCCGGGGCGACCGCGGTCGGGGTGATCACGACCTCGGCGCCGTACGCGCGAAGCATGGAGATCTTCTCCTGGCTCATCTTGTCAGGCATGACGAAGATGCAGCGGTAGCCGCGGAGCGCCGCCGCGATTGCGAGTCCCACACCGGTGTTGCCCGAGGTCGGCTCGACGATGGTGCCGCCGGGTCTGAGCTTCCCCTCCTGCTCCGCGGCCTCGATCATCGCGAGCCCGATCCGGTCCTTCACCGAGCCGCCGGGGTTCAGGTATTCGAGCTTTGCGAGGAGCTCCCCCGGCACGTCGCGGCCCAGACGGTCGAGTCTGACGATCGGGGTCTGCCCGACGAGCTCGAGAACAGATGGGTACTCGCGGCGCGCCACGCGGCGGAACACTACTTCTGCGGCAGCGACTTGAGCCAGACTGCGCGCGTGGACGACACCGTGCGCCTGTCGATCGTCTCGGACGAGGGCGAAGCAGAGGTGGTGTGCGGCTTGCTCCGCGCCGAAGGCATCCGCTGCTTCCATCGGGTCACCGACCTGAGCGCACCTATGCGAGGTGCCAGTCTCATCGAATGGCGAGAGATCCTCGTGCTCGCGAGTGAGCTTCCCCGCGCACGGGAGCTCCTCGACTCGATCGAGCCGATCGTCGAAGTGTGCACCCGCTGCGGCCATGCCATCGGCGAGGAGGGCGGCTGGTACCGGGAGGAATCGGGCGAGCTCAACCCGTACTGCGGCGTCTGCGCAGGACGGCTGTTCGGGTCCTAGCCAAGCGACCAGAAGTCGCCGGTGAGGTCGAGCGCCTCGAGAATCCCCTGCGACTCGTCGACCGTCCG
>JACCWU010000105.1 GCA_013697465.1 Actinomycetota bacterium
GAGCAGGACCGCGAGGCCCAGCGCCGCCAGCGCTCCCACGCCAACGAGAGCGAGGCCCGTGGGCTCGGTGAGCAGGAGCTCGAGATCGCGGTCGCCGATGAGCGAGCGCGAGACGAACGCGGTCGCGATCCCGAGCAGAGCGAAACCGACCAAAGGGCCGACGCGACCGCGCATCAGGATCACGAGCACCGCGCCCAGCGCGCCGACCACGGCAGCGATCTGGGCGGCCTCCGTGTGCTCCACCGCGCGCGAACGTTACTTCGTTTGCTGCTAGGAATAGCGCGTGATCGACGGCTGGAAACGCGCGCTCGTGCTCGCGCCGCACACCGACGACGGTGAGCTGGGCTGCGGCGGAACGATGGCGCGGCTCGTGGAGTCGGGCTGCGACGTCCGCTACGTCGCCTTCTCGATCGCGACCCGCTCGCTCCCGCCCGGCTTCGAGCCGGACGCGCTCGCGCGTGAGGTTCGCGAGGCCACGGCCGAGCTCGGAATCCCCGAAGGCAACCTGCGTGTCCACGACTTCGACGTCCGGACCTTTCCCGAACGCCGGCAGGACATCCTCGAGCTCCTCGTCGCGCTCTGGGAGGAGTGGGAGCCCGACGTCGTCTTCCAGCCCTCGCACCACGACGTCCACCAGGATCACCAGACGATCGCGCAGGAGGGCCTGCGCGCGTTCAAGCGGACGACGATCCTCGGCTACGAGGTGCCGTGGAACAACTTCGACTTCTCGTACGGCGCGTACCTCGCGCTCGAGAAGCGACACCTCGAGCGGAAGGTCGCCGCCCTCTCCCGTTATGCCTCACAGCAGCATCGGCGCTACGCCGACCCCGAGTACATCTGGAACCTCGCGCGCGTCCACGGGATCAACGTGAACCGCGAGTACGCAGAGTGCTTCCAGGTCTATCGGATCGTCGCCTGAGGCGGCTTGTTGACGAGTTTGATGACGAGTTTCGGAGTTGGGAAATCCCTGCAAATTGGGATCTCTCGATGCCCTGACCAGAGCCTGGTTACTGGGCGATGTGTTTCTGACCACCAAGCAACGACACGCACGCGCCTTCCACGACTCAGGGCGCCGCGGCTTCCCGCATCAGCGTTGCTGCTGACCCCGCCTACCCGGAACTATCGAGGGGGCGTCTGCGCTCCGCCATAACCTCAGAACATGAGCAGGGTCACGCTTGCGCTCGGGATAGTGAGCGGCCTGGGCATCGGTTCTTGGATATCGGGACATTGGGAGCGCCGATTCGCTGCGCAGGAGGCCGAGAAGCAGCGTGAGTACACAAGCGCCGGGGCGCGTGCGACGCGGCGATTCCAGATCAGGTTCGATGCGTACAAGGCTGCGTCGCACTACCTGTCGAAGCACGAGCAATGGGTCCAGTTCACTGAGCCACTCCAGGGGCCGCTGCCTGACCCCCCGGCCTTCGCCCGAGGATGAGTGGGTCGAGTTCGGTGCATTGATCTCAGTCACGGCGTCGGATGCTGTCCGAGACTCGATGCGTGCCGCAACAGACGCGGAGATCGCGTTCGACTCCGCTGTTCGCCAATACCGCCGATGGAAACGGGGCGACCCAGCCGAGTCAAGAAATCCCGGCGCGGATATGCACGCAGTGCGCGTAGCTGCGCTCGACGCAATCCAGACTGCCCAGACCGACATGCGCGACGAACTCGCTGGCCTCTAGCGAATCGTTGCGCATCAGGCTGGGGCGACGGGGTTTCTACTGATCCCGACGGGGCGAGGGCCTCGGCGATATCGAGACCCCGCGTCAGGCGGCATCCTCCCATCGCGCTCGTCTACGCGGTCATCGACACCCGCTACAGCTCCGACCATCCGCTCGGTGACGCGGGTCGAGACGTTCGTCAGGCGCGAGGACGCCGAGCGGTTCATCGAGGAGGTGCGCGGCGACGATCCGGACCTCGCGAGCTACCTGCGGATCGAGAACCGCGAGCTCGAGGCGGGCGGGCCGATCTGACCTCGAGGGCGAGAACGGCCTACTTCCGCCGCGGCTCCCAGGTCGGCACTGAATCATGGGTGTAGGGGAGTAATCCGCCGGTGCAAAGTGCCGTCGGAACGCATCACCCATACGCCGTTCTCTCCCCCCTTGTAGCCGACATACGCGATCCACTGACCGTCTGGCGACCACGCGGGATACGAATCGCTCTTGGGGTTGGACGTGAGCCGTTGCAAGCCTGTGCCGTCGACGTTGATGGTGTAGATGTCTTCGTTCTTCCGATAGCAGGTGAACGCAATTTTCCGCCCGTCGGGCGACCAGGCTGCGTTGTAGTCCTCCTGGCAGCTTCTAGTGAGCCTGCGCAGACCGCTCCCGTTCACGTTCATCACGAGCACGTGTTTGGTGATCCCAGGGCCGACGACGAGGAGCGATCGCCCGTCGGGCGACCATTGAGCGCCCCAGACCCCTCGCCGCACGAGTCCTACACCCGTCCCGTCCGCGTTTATGACATAGGTGCCCGAAACACCCTGGCGGACTGCCATGAACGCGATCTTCCGCCCATCGGGCGACCACGCCGGTTCGGAGGCATCGCGCCTTAGATCACGGGCGTCGCTGCCGTCGGCATTCGCGACGTAGATACCTGGCGCTGAGTAGCCCTTTCGACGCGTAAAGGCGATTCGTGGAGCCACGGGCGACCAGGCGGGACCCGAGTCTTCCATCCCGCGTGGCGTCAGCCGAACTTTGCCGCGGCCGTCGGCTCCCATGATCAGCACCTCGACACAGCAGTCGCGACGAGGGCTGTCGTAGTGTCGCTCGAACGCGAGCCGTCGACCGTCTGCCGACCACGCGACCGGCGCATAGTTGTCGTAGGTGCGCGGTAGGCATCGCCTCGCGCCCGAGCCACCTGCGTTGACTAGGCAGATGTCCCCGTCGGAATAGGCGATCCTGCCCGCCGGGCGACTCGTTCCGCTCTGCGCGTTGGCGAACGAGCCGCTGCAGATGATCAATCCTGCTGCCATCGCAGCGCGGTACCAGGATCTGAACACGTGGACACAATCCTAGGGCCTGCTCAACGCGTGCTCAATGGCTGTGCGAGCATGTCCGGCGCGAGGACGCCGAGCGCTTCGTCGAGGAGGTGCGAGGCGACGATCCGGACCTCGCGAGCTACCTGCGGATCGAGGAGCGTGAGCTCGAGGCGGGCGGGCTGAACTAGCGCCGAGTCTCAGCGCGGCATGGTCGCAAACGGTTCGCGGCGCGTAGCGCACGGGTTCAAGAGCGAGGGAGGAGATCGGCGTGCTATCCAATAAGCCTCTCTCGTGCGCTTCGTTCGACTGCTTGTCCTCGCTGCGGCGCTGTCCGCGCTCGCGGCGGTCTTCGTTCCGGAGGCGCACGCGCTCCGGTTTGCGGACACCCCGTGCATCGAGTCGGGCCAGATCCGTGTCTGCCCGGACGCGGTGGTGGGTCAGACCTACACCGCTCGGCTCACGGGTGACGGAGGCTGCGGACCGGCGCTCCCCTACCAGTACCGCCTGCTGAGCGGCACGCTTCCGCCCGGACTGTCTCTCTCGAAGGAGGGCGAACTGGAAGGGACACCGATGAGTGCGGGCACGTGGGACTTCTGGGTCGAGTTGAGCGACCAAGACCCACCTTCGGCGTCGTGGTGTCGCCCGACCAAATCCGAGCGTCAGTTCCGCATTCGTGTGGGCGCGCCTGTCGCGACCGTCGGGACCATGTACTCATTTGCTCTCGGCAGCAACGGCGGCAGCCCCCGCACGTGGTCGCTCGTCTCCGGCGTGCTACCTGAGGGCTTGGCATTCGACGCAACGAGCGCCGTCATCGCCGGAGTACCTGGGAGCGCAGGCTCCTTCCCGCTCGCATTCTCGGCGACCGACACCGAAGGCCGTGCCACGAGGATTGACTTCACGCTCACGGTGTACCCA
>JACCWU010000135.1 GCA_013697465.1 Actinomycetota bacterium
TCTGTACGCAGAACCCGTATCCACGCATGCTCCTCGGCAAGGCGCGCCGCGAGCTGCGGGGTCTCGTCGGTCGAGCCGTTCTCGACGAGGACCCATGTCTCGGGCCGAACCGTCTGGGATGCGAGGCACGAGGCGATCCGCTCGAGATTCGCAGCTTCGTTGCGGGCGGGCGTGAGGACCGCGTACCGCACGGCTATGTGGTTCCCGCTACGGGTGGCATCGACGCGCGCTCGAGATAGGACGACAGCCAGGTCTCGAGCATGAGCACCGATAGCAGAAGGCGAGCGCGTGGCGCGTCGGACCGCCGCTCCAAGAAATCGGTCACGAGGCGGTCCAGCGTGGCACGGTCGAGGAAATCTTCACACCGCAGCTGATGGCCGAGGAGACGCTCGCCCATCGCGACCGAGAGCCGTGTCCGCAACCACTCGTCCGCGGCGCCGACGAAGAAGCCGACCTTGGGCTTCGCCAGCACGCGCGGCGGGAGCAGCTCGCCTGCGAGCTGGCGCAGCACGACCTTCGTCTCCCAACGGCGCACCTTGTAGCGCGACGGTATTGATGCAGAGAGCTCGACGAGCTCGTGGTCGAGGAAAGGCACGCGCACCTCGAGCGAGTGAGCCATCGAGGTTCGGTCGAAGTAATGGAGCATCAGGTCGGGGAGCGCAAGCTGACCGTCGAGGAAGAGCGTCTCCGCCAGGGGGTCGCCTGAGAGGCCATCGACATATGCGGCGATTGCCCGAGTCGCCGCAGTGCCGTCCGTCTCCGCGAGGGGGCCTCGGAAGAGCGTTCGCCGGCGGTTGGCGTCGACGTCGCCGCTCATCGCGAGCAGCCGCTCGGCGGGACCATTCGCGCGCACGGTACGAGCGGTCCGGCGGACGACGTCGGGCCCGAAGTTCCCCACGCGAGCGGCTCCGCGGACGATGGGTCCAGGTAGGTGGCCCAGCGCTCCTAGGGCCCAGGCGGCCCGATGCTTTCGATAGCCGCCGTAGAGCTCGTCGGCGCCTTGTCCCGACAGTGTGACGGTCACGTCCTCGGCAGCCAGGCGGCAGAGAGCGTCGAACCCGAGGGGAGAGAGGTCGGCGAGCGGCTCGTCCAGATGCCAGACCAGGTCGTCGAGTGGAACTGCGTCTTCGAGAAACGAGAGCTCGAGCTCGGTGTGGTCGGTTCCGAAGTACTCGGCAACGAACCGTGCGTCGGCGAGCTCGCTGGCGGAATCCTCGCGGAAGCCGACGGAAAAGGTCTTGACCGGTTCGGACATGTTCCGGGCCATCAACGCGACCACGAGGCTGGAGTCGATCCCTCCGGAAAGCATCGCTCCCAGAGGGACGTCGCTCATCAATCGCAGGCGAACGGACTCCTCGAGCTTCGCGAGCACGCGCTCGGACGCCTCCTCCGCCGTCATCTCGACCGGCTGTGGCTTGGGATAGGCCCAGTAGCGCTCGACCGCAATCTCGTCGTCGATCACGAGGCGATGACCCGGCTCGAGCTTGCGCACGCCTGCAAGCGGCGTCAGGGGCGCGGGAAAGTATCCGAGCGTCAGGTAGGCGTCGATCGCGTCGTAGTCGAGCTCCCGCTCTACGAGACCGCTTTGCAGAAGCGACTTGAGCTCGGATGCGAAGACCAGGAGATCCTCGTGGCGCGCGTAGTACAGCGGCTTGATCCCCAGCCGGTCACGTACGAGCACCAGCCGTCGGCGGCGCTCGTCCCAGACGGCGATGCCGAACATGCCACGCAGCCGCGCGGGAAAGCTGTCTCCGTCGCGCTCGTAGAGGTGAGGGATCACCTCGGTGTCGCAACGGCTTCTGAGCCGGTGTCCAGCTGACTCGAGCCCGCGGCGTAGCTCCAGGTGGTTGTAGAGCTCGCCGTTGTGCACGGTCCAGACGCTTCCATCCTCGTTGGTGACCGGCTGGTGGCCGCCGGCCACGTCCACGATCGAGAGCCGTCTGACGCCAAGCGCCACTCCGTCGGCAAGGTAGGTCCCGCGGTCGGACGGCCCGCGGTGGCGCATGATGTCCGTCATCCGGTCGAGCGTCTCTTGCTCGAGCACCTGCCGAGGCACGCCTCCCACCTGTACCACGCCACAGATCCCGCACACGTTGCACCTGACGGTAGCTGCGAACGCCGACGACCGGCACCTGGCCGCGAGGCTAGCTCTCCTACGTGCCCGTGCGCGGCGACAGCGCGACGATCAGAGCTCGCGCATGCGCCGCACGATCGGCGATCCCGCCGCGCGAGATCGCGACATGCGTCAGCGAGCCGAGAGCGATCCCGACGCGCTCGAGCGCTGCGTAGAAGCGAGAGCGGTGCTTCGTCGCGTACCGGACACGACTCGCGGCGAGCAACGGCAAGGTGGCCGCGCGAGGAGCCGAGGCGCCTTCGCTGTGCACGACTCGTGCTCGCGGCTCGAAAGCGATCCCGTGTCCGGCTCGGCGTAGGCGAAGGCAGAGGTCGATGTCCTCGCAGTACAGGAAGAAGCCCTCGTCCCAGCCCCCGACCTCCTCGAGGGCGGACCGTCGAACGAGGAGACAGGCGCCCGAAACCCACTCCGGTGATCCCACCCGCTCGTAGGACGCCGGATCGCGGATCAACTCGTCCGACCACTGCATCGTCGGGAAGAGGCGGTGAAGAAAGAACGCTTGCGCGAAGGTCGAGCGCAAGCGAGGAAAACGTCGTTGCGACCACGCGATCGAACCGTCCGGGTGCTCGATGCGAGGTGCGACCGCGCCGAGCGACGGGTCGGCGTCGAGCGAAGCGACGAGCCTGCCGAGCGAACGCTCGTCGATCGACGCATCCGGGTTCAGGAACAGGACGTGAGGTGCCCGGCCCGCCCGCCATCCCTGGTTGCACCCTGCAGCGAAGCCTGCGTTGTCGGACCGCCGGATCACTGCGACGGTGAGATCGGCGATGGTCTCGAGGCTGCCGTCGATGGACGCGTTGTCCACGACGATGACAGAGACACCCTCCAGCTTCGTCAGATGGGACACGGAATCCCTCAAGTGGTTGCGACTGTTGTACGAGACCACGACAACGTCAGTGTTGGTCACGAACTGAGCGTACGCGACCCACGGAAGATCGCTCCTACGAGG
>JACCWU010000148.1 GCA_013697465.1 Actinomycetota bacterium
GCGCGATGCTGAACCTCATCCGCTTCGAGGCGGGGGCGACCGTGCCGCTGCACAGCCATCCGCACGAGCAGCTCGGCATCGTGCTCGAGGGGATGCAGGGGCTCGTCGTGGACGGGGTCGCGCACGAGCTCGGGCCATACGAGGCGTACGTCCTCCCCGGCGGCGTGGAGCACTCGGCGTACTGCGGAGCGGACGGCTCGCTCGTGCTCGATGTGTTCAGGCCGGTGCGCGAGGACTACCGTGAGCGGTGGAGCTCCGAGGAGTAGGTGCGCCCCGATGAAAGGTTTCCTCGTCCTCGCGTGTGTAGTCGGCATCGCCGTGGCCGCAGGCGTCGCTGCAATAGCCGTGATTGGTGGCGACAAGGAGGAGATCGCTCTCCGCACGGGCATGATCTTCTCGTCCGAAGACGGCGACCCGATCGACGTCTACTTCGCACGCGAAGCGCCGACACGTGGCTGCATGAACGCGGGCGGCTTCTTCTATGGGTCGACCGTCAGCTGCTTCGACCTCGACGGGCCGAACAGGCTCGTATCAGGTCATCCCTCCGTCTAGGAGCACCAAGTCCCCGCTCGTCGTCGGTCTCATGCCCCCCGGAGCGACCGGCGCCTCGGTGGAGGTTCAGGGGGAGACTGTTGCGGCGACGACGCGCGGGCGGTGGTTTCTCGCCTCGCTCGCGCCAGGGACGCTCGGCCCCGGAAGCCGCACGCCCGTAGACGTCGAGTTCGGCTAGGCGGACAGCGCCGCGCGGACCTGGTCCGCGAGCGGCTCGGGTCGCCCTTCGCTGTCGACGTTGACGACCGTGTGGCGCCCGGTGATGTGGACGTCCGCGTCCTTCGCGATCGTCCAGGCGTACGTGATCGACGTCCGCCCGACGCGCTCGACACGGATCGCCACCTCGATCTCGTCCTCGAAACGCAGCACCTTGAGGAACTCGGCCTCGATGTGCTTGCGCGGGTAGTCGCTCCAGCCGTCGAGCAGCGCCAAGCTCCGCAGGAGACCAGTCTCGGCGAGCTCCGCCCACCGGAACGCGTTCGTGAAGTGGATCCGACCGCCTGCGTCCGTATCGATCCACGCGACGCGCAGGCGCTCGATGTGCTCGACGCTCATGAGGTGCCGGGTGACCACCTGCCGGACGCGGCGGTCACCCGTTCCCTCATCCTCAGACGCCTGCGGGCACGCCGGCGAGCGCTTCGGTGACCGCACCGCACGTCGTCACGGTCGAGACGTTCTGGAGCGCGTAGTTGATCGACGCGTTGTGCCAGTCGGCGTTCATCGTCGAGCAGCCGTCCTCCGGCACGACCATGAAGAAGCCGTAGTCGGCACCCGTCCGCGCGGTGTGCTCGACGGACATGTTCGTCCACGCTCCGGTGACGATGATCGTGTCGCGGCCGAGGCCTGCAAGAAGCGTGTGCAGCCTCGTCCCGTGCCAGGCGTTCATGCGCATCTTCTCGACGACGAAGTCGCCGTCCTGCGCCTCGAGCCCCTCCGCAGGGGCGGCTCCCCAGGTGCCGCGGACGAGCGCTCCGGTGTCCTTCACGCCCTGGTAGAGCCCGGCGTTGAGCTTCAGTCCCGGGGCGCCTTCTTCGACGATGTACCAGACGTGGATCACCGGAATGCCCTTGCTCCGGCAGGTCTCGGCGAGCGCCTTTACGTTCTCGACGGCGTTCTGCTCCTTCGCGTGCTCGGGCGCGCCCGTCTCCGCGAAGGCGCCGCCGTCCATCATCACGTCGTTCTGCATGTCCTGGATGATCAGCGCGCAGCGATCGGCATCCAGGGTGAGGCCTTCGTCGTTCATCTCCACCTCCTAGCGCATGTAGGGCTCGTGCCGCGGTCCGACGATGGTGCGAATCGCATACAGGGACGTCGAGCTCGGGATGTAGACGGTGTGCCAGTCCTCGCCGCCCCAGGTGGGATTGCCCGTGTTCTCGGGAACCTTGATCGTGCCGAGGTGCTCACCTGCGGCTGAGATGATCCAGATCCCGCCCGGCCCCGTGACCCAGATGTTCCCGCGCTCGTCGCACTTCATCCCGTCCGGGATCCCCTCCTCGATCACGCCCGACCCGATGCCCTCGAAGAACATGCGGCCGTTCGAGAGCGAACCATCGTCGCCCAGGTCCCACACCTTGATATGGGCCCGCGGCGTGTCGTTGATGTAAATGAGCGACTCGTCGGGCGAGAAGCAGAGCCCGTTCGGCATGTCGAACTCGTCGCGATCGACCACGAGCTCGAGGTCGCCACCGCCCGCCGGGATCCGATAGACGCCCTGGAATCCGAGCCGCCGCTTTCGCGGATGGCCGAAGCCGGGCATGCGCCCGTACCAGGGGTCGGAGAAGTAGATCGCGCCGCTCGAGTGGACGACGACGTCGTTCGGGCTGTTGAGCTCCTCGCCCTCGAACTCCTGGGCAATGATCTCTCGTGCTCCGTCCGGGCTTTCGCGGACCAGGCAGCTCGTCACGTGCTCGCACACGAGCAGGTTCAGGTCGGCGTCGTAGGTCATCCCGTTGCACTTGTTCGAGAAGTTCCTCACCTCGACGACCTTGCCGTCCGGCGTGTACTTGCGGCGGACGTCGCCTGGCATGTCGGAGAACAGGAGGTAGTGCTCGGTCGGGTGCCAGATCGGCCCCTCCGTAAACGTGAACCCGGTCGCGAGCCGCTCGACCTGAGCGCCCTCCTCGACCAGCTCGTAGATCGCATCCGACTTCGCCTCGATCCCGAGGCCGGTATCGATGCTCGTCAACGTGCCCCCTTTCCGTCAGGGAGATGTCGAGGCGACTCTAATACGCGTGCGGCGGGGCGTGCTCAGGATCATCGATGATCGAGCGTTGCGAGCAGACGACGGCGCCCGGCGGCGGCTCACTCGATCTCGACGTGAATCCGCTGTTTCGCCTGCTTGAGGAAGCCGCCCTCGCGCCGCGCGCGCACGGCGAGGATCTCGCCGAGGATCGAGAGCGCAGTCTCCTCCTGCGTGTCCGCGCCGATGTCGAGGCCGCACGGCCCCATAATCCCGTCGATGTCGGCCTCGGCGACCCCGGCCTCCAGCAGGCGCTCGCGACGCCGTTCCTGGTTGCGCCGGGAGCCGAGCGCGCCGACGTAGAACGCCTCGGTTGCGAGCGCCCCGATGAGCGCGGGCTCGTCGAACTTGTCGTCGTGGGTCAGGACGACGATCGCGGTCTGGTGATCGGGCTCGACCTGCGCGTAGGCCTCCTCGGGCCAGGCCACGATGAGCTCGTCGGCCGACGGGATCCGCTCGCGCGTCGCGAATTTGCCGCGGGCGTCCGCGACGATCGACCGCCAGCCGAGCAGCTTCGCGCCTCGGCAGAGCGCCTCGGCGGTATCGACGGCGCCATAGACGAAGAGCCGCGGCGGCGGTCCGTACACCTCGGCGAAGACCTTCGCCCCGTCCTCGAGCACCAGCAGGCGGTTGCGCCCACGCCGAATGACCTCGTCCGCGAGCGCGGCAGCGCCGTCAGGGCCCTCGCCATGCGTCTCGCCGCCCTCGAGGACGAGCAGGTTCGAGCCGACCCCGTTTCCTTCGACGATCGTGAGCAGCACACCGCGGTCGCCCGAGGCGGCGAGCGCGGCGAGCCGCTCGACCAGGCTCATTCGACGGGCTCGACGAAGACGTCGATCTCGCCCCCGCAGGGGAGGCAGACGCTCCAGGCGAGGTCGTCGGAGATGCCGTAGCTCAGGAGCTTCGGCTCGCCGGTTCGGAACACCTCTTGGGCGTTCTCGAACACGTCGCTCTCCACGCACCCGCCGGACACGGAGCCGCACATCTTGCCGGACTCCGAGATCGCGAGGCTCGTCCCGATCGGTCTTGGCGCCGACCGCCTCGTCGCGACGACGGTCGCGACGACGACCCGCTCGCCGTCCTTCTTCCAGGCCTCGATCTCGGGAAGGATCTCCTTCACGCCGTCATTATCACGATCGCGACACGGGCACTGCGGAGCGGGGCCGCACGCTAGCCTCCTGCCCATGACGGATCAGGCCGCAGTCAGCCTCCTTCGCTGGCTCCGGCGACAGCTCCGGCAGCCCGTCCCGTTCCGCGAGCATCTGGAGGCGGCCGTCGCGAACGACGATCCGGCGGAGGCACGTCGCCTCATCGCGCTCGTCCCGTTCACCGATGCCCAGCGTCGCCACGTCGACGGCCTGATCGACCGCTGGGAGGGCTCGCGTGGCGGCGGCTGAGAACGAGACGCTGGTCCGCCG
>JACCWU010000157.1 GCA_013697465.1 Actinomycetota bacterium
TCGTCCATCCTGTGGATCGACCTCGGGAAGGCCGACGTCTCCGAGGTGGAGGGACTCTCCAAGTCGCTCGAGTTGGATTCCGCCAGCATGGAGCGGCTCTCGTCCACCGAAGACGAGCCGTTTTTCGGAGACTTCGGTACCTATCTCCACGTAAACGTCTACGCGCCGTCCAGAGACGCTCGCGGTAGCGACTTCGTGTCCGTCGACTGCATCGTCGGCGAGCGTTGGCTGGTGACGGTTCACAACCAGGACGTCGACGTCATCGAGAACTTCCGCCGGCGGGCCGGCGACGGCACAGGCGAGACGGGCCGCCTCGACGGGCTCGAGTTCCTCGCAACGCTTCTCGAATGGGTGCTGAACGCATACCTCGAGGCATTCGACAGGATCGAGGACGACCTCGGCGAGTTCGACGCTCGGGTCCTCGAGGGCCGGCTCCAGGATGCCGAGGCGGAGCTCCGGCGACTCGTGGAGCTCAGACGCGAGATCCGTGCCCTGTGCAAGGCTCTCGTCTCCCACCGCGAGATGCTCCTCGCACTCACTCATCCCGAGCTCGAGGCGATCGCGAGCTCGAGCCACGCCGAGCGCTTCAACTCCCTCCGCTCTCGTCTCGAGGATGCAATTCAGGGCGCGCGTGACAGCCGCGATTCGATCGTCGGCTCGTTCGACGTGCTCATCGCGCGAAACGAGCAGCGGCAGAACGAGGTCATGAAGGTGCTGACGCTCGCCTCCGTTCTGTTTCTCCCTGGAGCGTTGCTCGCGGGCGTGCTCGGGATGAACTTCAAGGTGGGCTTTTTCGACCACGCGTCGCTCTTCTGGGTCGTAGTCGCGATAATCGCGGGCATGATCGTCGCCACGCTGGTCGCGGCACGGCTGCGCAAGTGGATCTAGACGAAGGCCGGGTCCTCGCCGAGCGCGAGGACACCGTCGCCGAGCGCAGCGCACCCGTGCCGGTCACTCTCACGCCGAGGGCCGTCTTCGTCTGGATCTCGATCACCGTCGGGGCACTCCTCGCCCTTGCGCTCGTCTACCTCGCACGCGGCGCGATCACCTGGATCCTCATCGCAGCGCTGTTCGCGATGGCGCTCAACCCGGCTGTCGAGGCTCTGTGCCGCCGCGGGCTCGAACGCGGCCGGGCGGCGGCGATCGTCTTCCTCGTGACGTTCGCAACGCTCGGGGCCATCGGTTTTCTCGTCATTCCACCGCTCATTACCGCGACGACCGACTTCATCGAGGCGCTGCCGGGTCATCTTCGCCAGCTCGATGCCGAACGAGGGCCGCTCGCCTTCCTCGAGCGCCGCTTTCATCTCGGCGAGGAGCTCGTGGACATCTACGAACGTGGCGGGATCGCAGCCCTCTTCGGGCTCGAGCGGCCGGGGGCGGGCGCGGCACGTGCCGTTGCGGGCACGGCGCTCGCAGTCATCGCAGTGCCGTTCGTGACGTTCTTCATGCTGCTCGACGGCGGACGCTGGGTACGCGGCTTCCTCGACGTTCTTCCGCTCACGGCACGCTCGCGCTGGGAGCGCGTCTTCGAGGGCATCTATCGAACGGTGGGCGGATACGTCACCGGGAACCTGCTGATCAGCCTCATCGCAGGAACCGTCGCGGCGGTAACACTCTTCGCAGTGGGAGCGCCCTACGCCCTCCCGCTCGCGGTCATCGTGGCGATCCTCGATCTCGTCCCCCTCGTCGGCGCGACTCTCGCACTCGTCATTTGCGGGCTGGCAGCGCTGACCGTGGGTCCAATCGCCGCGGTGATGGTCGTCGTCGTCCTCCTTGTCTACCAGCAGGTGGAGAACCATGTTCTCCTGCCGATCGTGTACGGGAGAACGGTGGATCTCTCGCCGCTCGCCGTCATCGTCGCCCTCCTCATCGGAGCGGAGCTCGCGGGCGTACTGGGTGCGCTCGCGGCGATCCCGGTCGGAGGCTCGCTCGCGGTCGTCACCCGCGAGCTCGTTCGCTGGAGACGCGACTCGTCGCTCCACCTGCCGCCCTCCGTTACGGACGAGCCGCGCATCACCCCGGACTGACCGCGTTCGTGTGCCCACATACCGGACCAGGGATCATGTGACGCGGTGATGCCGGGCGGTTCCGAAGAGTCGAGCGCCTACGGGCCGCTCAACCGATCCACCGTGGCTGCGTACGGACTCGCGGTCCTCCTCGCGCTCGCTGCCCTGTTCCTTTCGCGGCTCGTCGACTACGAGTCGCAAGAGCCGGTCTACGCCGGCCTCGTGGGCGCCGTCGCCGTCTCGATCTGGTACGGCGGCTCAGGGCCTGGATTCCTGACCGTCGTGATCGCCTGGGCACTCGCGCCAGTGTTCCTCTACCCCGACCGGTCGTTCAGCTTCAGGGATGGCGAGGACCTGGATCGCTGGGGCGCGGCGCTCGTCGTCGCGCTCCTCGTCGTCTGGGTGAGCCTCGTCATGCGGCGTGGCCAAGAGCGGGCGGCGACCGCGGCGATCGCCGCGGAGGAGTCAAGTCGCCAGATGGAGACGCTGCAGGAGTTTGCGACGGCGCTCTCGGCGGCGGTCAGTCCCACGGAAGTCGCTCGCGTCCTCACCGAGCGGGCTGGACGCGTCATTGGGGCCGAGGGTGTCGGCCTCGCCCTGATCGAAGGCGACGACCTCGTCTTCGTCGAGCTCGCAGGACCCGCTAGTCCCGCCGCAGCTTCGGGGGTTCACGTCCCGCCTAGGACGACACTCTCCCGAGCCGTCACGGAGAACCGGCTCCAGCGCGCTTCCGACCGCGAGACCCTCGTCGCACGTTATCCCGACACCGCTGAGTTGATGCCGAAGGTCGAGGCAACGCTCGCGGTGCCCGTGCAGGTCGCGGGAGACGTCGTCGGCGCGCTCGGGTTCGTCTTCGAGGAGCCCCATCTCGCACACGAGGAAGCGGAGTCCCTGGCCTCGATCATCGCCGACCTCGGCGGCCAAGCGCTCGCTCGCGCGAGGCTGTACGAGCGTGAGCGTCAGGCGCGACGCGCCCTCGACCGGATCTTGCGAGTCGCGCCGCGTCTCTACCTGGGCAACAGCGCCGAGGAGGTGAGCGTCGCGATCTGCCGCGAGGCGCGTACGACACTCGGACCCGACATCACGGAGGTCTGGCGCGTCGACGATGACTGGCGATGGCTCGAGCTCGTCTGTCGCGACCCGGTGGGCGAGGGGCTGACCGTCGGCGAGCGGCTGGAGATCCCAGGGCTGCCCGGGCTGCGAGAGGCGATGGAGTCCCTCGACGTGACCTTTGTCCCCGACACCGAGGAGGCGCTCCGGGGAGCCCAGCTCGAGTATGCGCGGCGCGTCGGTATCCGCTCCTGGCTCTGGGCGCCCATACCGCTCGGGGGACGTGCCGACCGGATTCTCTTCCTGTCGTGGGAGACCGTCGTCTCCGAGCCGGATCTGTCGACGATCGTCCTTACGCGCCGTTTCGCCGACCAGGCGGGGCTTGCTTTCGAGCAGCTCGAGCGCCGCCAGGCGGAGGAGGCGGCGGAGCGCCGAGCGCTCGAGACACGGCGTCTCCTCGACGTTACGGCCGCGCTCGCGGCTGCCGCGACACCGGCCGAGGTCACGGCAGCGATTCTCCGCGAGACCGTACAAGGCCTTGGAGCCCGGGGAGCCGTGGTCGTCGCTCGGCGAGAAGGCGAGGACGGCCTCGAGATCGTCGAGACGCAGGGCTTCGCGCCGTCGGAGCTCGACCCGTGGCGGACGCTAGCGCTCGACGCCGCCGTGCCGCTTGCAGAGGCCGTTCGCGAAGGCGTCGTGGTTACCGTGGAGAGCCCCGGCGAGCTCCAGGACCGGTATCCGGAACTCGTGGATGCCCGCGCCGGCGGGTTTGCGTGGCTCGTAGCTCCGCTGAGCGCAGCCGGCTCCGTCATCGGCGCGGTCGGTTTCTCCTACGGGGAGCCTCATCGCTTCTCGGAAGCCGAGCTCGAGTTTGCCGAGGCGCTCGGGCGCCAGGCGGGACAGGCGCTGGACCGGGCACGCCTCCTCGTAGAGGAGCACGCCGCGCGCAAGCGAGCGGAGGACATGGTCGTGCTTGCAAGCTCCCTCAGCGAGGCCGCGACCGTGTCGGAGATCATCGGCGCAGCCGGCGGGCAGCTCCATGCGCTTCTGGGTCCCGACCTCGTCGGCGTGTACCTGGTCGACCAGAGCGAAGGAACGCTCGAGCTCGTCGAGACGGCGGGCGGGTCTCTCGACGTCAGCGAGAGTCTCCGGCAACTGTCCCTCGCGGAGAGGTCGCCTCCCGCCGAGGCGGTCCGGCGTCGCGAGTCCATCTGGCTCGACGACGATGAGGACTGGGTGGGAGTTCCAGGTGGCGAGTCGTGGCGCGAGATGGGAATCCGGAGCCTCTGCGCGGTTCCGCTTCCGGCCGGGGAGCGAGTCGCGGGAGTTCTCGTCACCGCCTTCGCCGCGGTCACCACCTACGATCTCGAGACGCGCCGGCTCATCGAGTCGGTTGCCCGCCAGGCCGCCCAACCGCTCGAGCGAGCGGCCCTGACGGAGCGGGAGCATGCGGCCCTGGTCGCGGTCGAGGCCGCCTCGAGGCGCACGCGCCGGATCCAGTCCGTGACGCAAGCTCTCGCCGGGGCTTCGACACCGCGCGAGGTCGCAGCGATCGTCGTCCACGCGGCGGTTGCGGCGGTCGCGGGCGACGCAGGAGCGATCATCGCCTTCGACGAGAGACGCGAAGCCCCCGAGCTCCTCGCCGAGGTCGGGCTCGGCGAACGCGGGTTCCCCGAGGAGCTCGTTGCGCCGTTGACGGAGGCTGCCCTCGCGGGCACGGTGCTCACGCTCGGTGCAGAACCCCCCGACGGGCGACACGAGCGAGTGCTGCGGGACGTCCTCACCGAGGCCGGTTACCGGAACGCGATATGCCTTCCGCTCGGCGTCGGCCCGCGCGTGCAGGGAACGCTGCTCGTCTGCTCGCGCTCGCCCGATCGACTCTCCGAGGAGGACGCCGAGCTCCTTCTGACCGTCGCACGGATAGCGGCCCAGGCGCTCGACCGTAGCCGGCTGTTCGAGCGGGAGCAGATGCTGCGTGTCCGGTCCGAGCGGATTCAGGCTCTGACGGCGGCGCTCTCCGGTTCCGTGACGCAGCAGGACGTGGCTGATGTGGTCGTCGAGGCGGTCGCGACGGAGATGCGCGCGGACGCCAGTGTCTTCGCCATCGTTCTCGACGACCGCGAGGTTCAGAAGAAGCTCGCCTGGTACGGCTACGGCGACGAGCTCCAGGAGGCGTGGCTGGAGGTCCCGCTCTCTGCTCCGACACCGGGTAACCGCGCCCTCGAGACCCGCAAGACCACTTTCTACGAGACGTTCGAGGCACTGGGCCGCGAGTTCCCCCAGACGTTCAGGCGCATGTGGGACACGGGACACGAGTCGTTCCTCTTCGTCCCGCTCGTCACGGGAGGCAAGGCGACCGGGCTCGTGGTCACGTCGTGGACCGAGCGCATCACCCTCTCGGATGACGACCGGGCGTTTGTCGAGTCGCTCGCGCGCGAGGTTGCGTTGGCCCTCGACCGTGCGCGTCGCTACGAAGCCGAGCGCACGATCGCGGAGACCCTGCAGCGAAGCATGCTTCCCACCTCGCTCCCGCAGGTCGGCGGAATCCAGCTTGCAGCGCGCTACCTGGCCGGCACGAAGGGGGTCGACGTGGGTGGCGACTGGTTCGATGCCATCGAGCTTCCGAACGGACGGTTGGCGTTCGCGGTCGGAGACGTCGTGGGCAAGGGCGTGCAGGCGGCGGCGTCGATGGCACAGCTCCGAAACGCACTTCGTGCGTTCGCCTACGACCAGATGAAGCCGTCCTCGACCGTCGCTCGACTCAACCGGCTGACGGAGGAGCTCGCCGACCCGATGTTCGCAACTGTCGTATACGCGGTGCTGGATCCCGACACCGGCGAGTGTCGCTTCACGGCGGCAGGGCATCCACCACCGCTCGTCGTCTATCCGAGTGGGCATGCGGAGTATCTCGAAGGCGGCCGCGGTCTACCGCTGGGTACGGGCGTCGACGGGACGTACGAGCAGCGGACGGTAGACCTGCCGGTGGGCTCGACGCTCATCCTGTACACGGACGGGCTCGTCGAGCGACGCGGAGAGGCAATCGACGAAGGTCTCGAGCGGCTGCGAGCAGCGGCGGAAGAAAGCTCGGGTGAGCCCGGGAAGCTCGTCGAGCACGTGCTCGGGAAGCTCGTCGCGGACGCAGAGCGCGGTGACGACGTCGCTGTGCTCGTCGTGCGTCTCCTCGCGGTGGCCCCGGCCTCGCTCGAGCTGGTCCTCCCCGCCAACAGACGCTCGCTCGACCTCGCACGTGACACCCTCCGCATGTGGCTCAGCCATGCCCCGGTCTCGCGCTCGGAATCGGACGACATCGTTCTGGCCGCCTGGGAAGCTTGCACGAACGCGATCGAGCACCCGGACCAGCCCAGTGCAGGCACCTTCCAGCTCTCGGTGGAGCTCGAAGACTCGACCGTGCGCGTTTCGGTGCAAGACTCCGGACGCTGGCTCCCCAAGAGGGCGCAAGCCGATCGGGGCCTCGGGCTCCGGCTCATTCGCTCCCTCATGTCCTCGGTCGACATCGCCACGACCGACGAGGGCACGGTCGTTCGGCTCGAGAAGGCTCTCAGCCGAGCAGACGCTTCCGCAGTTCCTGAGTGAGCAGTCAGGTCAGAAGAGCCAGACGAGCAGCAAAATGATGACGATCAGTGCGAGCAAACCTCCGCCGATGTACATGCGAACACCTCCTTTCCCGCATTCCGAATTTCAGTGGACGCTTCATTCCCGCGCGCGTGTCGGCTCAAACACCGGCGGTCATGTGCCGTCTCTCGCATGCTGTCGTGGGTTTTGGACCTCCCCTCGCGCGGGTACTTCCGGATGCGTGCCGCCCGCCTGCGATCGGGAGCTCCTACGCTCATCTTCGAGAGCACGGTCGTCGGTTCGGTGGACGAAATGCCGCAGGTGGCGTGAGCTTCCTTCGATGGGTCGAGCCGCGCACCGACAGGTGATCGCGGCTAGGCTGGCCCCAGCCCTGTCCTTCCCGGATCGGTCCGCGGCTGACCGGCGGCCGTCCGAATGAGCCGATGAGCTTGGTGATGGAACGTAACGTCGACGCTCTTCTCACTGCGTATCACCGGAGCGGGGATGAAAGCGCCCGCGACCAGGCCCTCGTCGAGCTGATGCCCCTCGTGCGCGCTCTCGCGCTCCGCTATGCCGGGCGCGGCGAGCCCCTGGAAGACCTCGTCCAGGTCGGCTCGATTGGGCTCATCAAGGCGGTCGACCGCTTCGACGTCGACCGCGGAGTGGAGTTCTCCAGCTACGCCGTCCCCACGATCGTCGGCGAGATCAGACGTCACTTCCGGGACAAGGCCTGGGCGATGCACGTCCCGCGCCGTCTGAAGGAGCTGAGCGTCCGGCTCTCGCGGCTCCTCGACGAGCTCACGAACCAGCTCGGGCGGTCGCCGACCGTCCCCGAGCTCGCGTGCGCAGCGGGCGTCGAAGAAGAGGACGTGGTCGACGCTCTCGACTCCGCACAGGCGTACTCGACCCGTTCGCTCCACGCTCCGTTCGACGACGACGGCGACGAGAGCCTCGGGGACCGTCTCGGTGTCGAGGAGCGGGGGTACGAGGAAGTCGAAGACGGATCGCTCGTCAGCGCCGGGCTCGGCATGCTCGACGCGCGGGAACGTCGCATCGTGGAGCTCCGCTTCTTCGAGGAGATGACCCAGTCGCAGATCGCCGCCGAGCTCGGTATTTCCCAAATGCATGTTTCGCGTCTGCTGCGGCGGGCACTCGGACTCATGCGGGGCAGAATCGAGGAACTACAGGAAGAGACAAATGACTGAGGCACGGGTCAGGCTTACGTTTCCAGGAAAGGCGGACTACCTGCTGTTGGGACGGCTTGCGCTCGCAGGGCTCGCGAGGACTTTTCCGCTCGAGCCAGAGGAGCTCGCGGACTTGAAGCTCGCCGTCACGGAGGCGTGCGGAAATGCCGTCCGCCATGCGTACGCCAACGGGGAGGGCGAGGTCACGGTCGAGTTCACGGTGGGTGACGGGCGACTGGAGATCGTCGTGGGAGACCAGGGCGCGGGGCTCGTCAAGTCCACGGCCGGCGACTGGACGATGCCGGACCACCTCGAAGGCGGAATGGGCATGGCGATCATCCGCGAGATTGTCGACGAGCTCGAGGTCGCAGAGGGAACCGACGGTCGTGGAACGCGCGTCCGGATGACCAAGTATCTCGCGGAGGCCCTTCTCTAGACAGACTCAGCTTCGGGAGCGTCCTCGATCGCTACGAGCTCTTTCAAGGCTTCGGCTCGGGAACCCGCGATGGGCAGGACGCGGTCGAGCGTCGTTATCTCGAAGATGCGCCGCGCGGTCGTCTGGGGAAGCACGACGCGCGCACGACCGCCGCGCTTGGTCACGTCCCGCACGGTCCGGACGAGTAGCCCGAGCGCCGTCGAGTCGAGAAACGTCACGCGGCTGAGATCTGCCAAGAAGCGCCCGTGGATGCCGATCTCTGCATCGCTCAGGGCCTGCTCGAGCGCTGGAGCGGTATACGCATCGAGCTCTCCCCCCGCGCTCAACACGACCGTGTTCGACTGGTGCTCGATCCGAATGCGATGCACGGGCATGGGGGAGGCAGGCGAGCATCGGGCCCATTCCCCGGGGCACGACGCGGTACTTGCCTGCTCAGTATGGACGTTTCGCGCTCAACGGCTCCGCAGCGCGCGGAAGGCGAAGAGAATGAGAACCGCACCCACGATCGATGCGATCCACGTGCTGATGTCGAAGAACTCGTCGATCGGATCCCCGAGGCCGAGAGCCCAAGCGACGAATCCCCCGAGCAGCGCACCCGCGATGCCGAGGAGCGTTGTCAAGATGAAGCCCCCGCGCTCCTCGCCGGGCATGAGCGCTTTCGCGATCAGGCCGGCGAGGAAGCCGAGGACGATCCAGCCGATGATGCCCAACGTTCGCCTCTACGCGGTGTCGTCTTTGATGATGTTCGTCTGGTTCCCGCCGCCCGCGTCGCGCGCGCCGCCGAACCCACCCCAGCTCGACCAGAACACGAGCGAGGCGACGAAGCCGAGAATGCCGACGATCAGGAGAATGATGCCCATCACCTGTATGTCGACGCCCGAAACCTCAGCCGACACCGCCCAGGCCAGCACGGCCCCGACGGCGATGAGCAGAATGCTGAAGCTGATACCCATTTGATCCTTCCTTTCCCCTACCTTCGAGGGCCAACCGAAATCAACGGGCCGGTGGTACCCGCACAGGGGCCGAGTGAAACGCTCACGCTGCTTCAGGAGCGCGGCTCGACGACGAGCTCGTCGACCGTCGAGCCGATGCTCGCGACCTCGCCGAGTCCGACGATCGCGAGTGTGCGCGCCACGAGCGCGCCCGGCGCGAGGACAAGACCGAGTTGCGGTCCGTCGAAACGCCGTGCGAGACGAAAGAGCATCTGCAACGCAGCGCTGTCGATAAAGGCGACGCTGTTCAGATCGAGAACGAGTCCCGGACGCCCCCCAGCAAGTCCGGTTACCTGGCGCTCGACATCGGAGGCATTCGTCAAGTCGAGCTCGCCGCGAAGCTCCAGCAGCGTGACGTTTTCACGATCCGAATCGACGACCTCGAGCTCGTAGGGCGTCACTGGAGGAGAATCATACGACGATCCCTGCCCGTCAACGTTTGCGCCCGAGGGGCCGGGGGCATGCTTGACCGAAGGACAACACGAGAGGCGGTTCATCGTGTCCGATAGAGGCTTCCCCGAGTACTCGCCGGTCGTCGTGGCGCCGGCGGAGTCGTTTCGAATCGAGGAGGAGAGACCCGCCCTCGCGGGGAGCGTGCTGTTCGCGCTTCACGGCGAGGTCGACCTCCACGTCGCGCCGGAGCTCCGCGACCGAATCACCTCGGTGATCGAGGACGGCGCGGACTACGTCGTCCTCGACCTGTCCAATGTCACGTTCATGGATTCCATGGCCCTCGGCGTCCTCCTAGGAGCGCTCAAACGCCTGCGCCCGCGGGGCGGCGAACTTCGGCTAGTCGTGCCGGACTCGGATCTGCGGCGGATCTTCGAGATCACCCTTCTCGATCAGGTGTTCGCACTGAGCGCGACGCGCGACGAAGCTCTTGCCGCGCCCATGGAGCCGTGAAGGAGGATCACGCCGTCTGGCTTCGGGTCGCGTGGATCGGGATCCGTCCGTCCAGGCCCGCGATTTCGAGGACCCGGAGGACGCGCGGATCCGACGCGACGAGCGACATGGACCCTCCCGCAGACTCGCAGCGAGCTATTCCCGTCAGAATCACGCGGATTGCCGCCGAGTCGAGGAAGTCGCACTTTGTGAGGTCGATGACGACCTTTCCGTCTGGCCTCGTTCGCTCCAGGGCAGACTCGAGGTCGGGGGAGGTGGCCATGTCGACTTCACCCGTGACCCGTACGAGGGAGCTGTCCCCAACTTCCTCCACCTCGACTGCGAACTCGTGCGCTCTCGCCACGGACGCGAGTTTAGATGCTGACCGTGGATCGACGCGCCCGGGTGGCGAGGTGGTCCCCGCATGAGCGAGAGTACGTCGATCGTGGCCGATCGGATCGTCCTTACCCTTCCTCGAGACGAGCGTCTGCACGGCGTCGCCACCCTCGTTCTCGGCGGTATCGGCAGCCGGTTCGAGCTCGCCTACGAGAAGGTCGACGATCTCCAGCTCGCCGTGCTCAGCGTCATGGCTGCGAGCGATCGCGACAGCGTTACGATCGAGGTGGACGTCGACGACGAGCGGGTGGATGCGAGCGTCGGGCCGCTTCCCGAGCACAGCGCCTCGGACCGGGCTCTCCGAACCGTGGTCGACCGGCTCGTGGACTCGGTCGAGTCGTCCGAGCGCGAGAACGCTACCGGGGAGCGGGAAGAGTGGATCACGCTCCGGCTGGTACGCGACACCCCCGCAACGCACTGACTCGGCGCCGAGCTCGCAGGCGTTTGTCCGCATCGAAACGCGGGTAATCTTTACGCTCGACGTCAACGCAAGGAGGCGAGATGTCGCTCCCCCCCGAAGAGCGAGCCGACGACGGCCAGACACCGGAGGATCCGGTCAAGGAATCGCAGCAACTAGGCGAGCCCGAGAACGAGTCCGACATCGAGATCGCCAACCTGCCGCCTCCCCCTCTCGTCACGGTAGGCCCGCTCTCCGAAGAACCGGAAGAGGGCACACTCCAACACCCGCCCGCGGGCGAAGACCTCCCGTAGCGGGATCGCGCGCGGCTACACACCGGTGACTGTCACTGAACATGTCCCGTGACAGTCACCCGCTTCTGCCGGTCTCGCAGCTCAATGGCGCGAGATCTCCTCGACCATCTCACCCGTCGCCGACTCATCGGCGGACAGCGCGACGTCTGCCTGCGCGAGGATTCCAACGAGTCGGCCGTCCTCGACGACCGGTAGACGTCGCACCTGCTCCGCCGCCATCCGCTGGAGCGCTTCCTCCAGGGGCTCGTCCGGCCGGGCGACGACCGGTTGCCGGCTCTTCACCTCGCTGACGGTGATCTCGCCAGGATTCAGATGCTTCGCCAGCACCTTCACGACGAGATCGCGGTCCGTCACCATCCCGACGAGCTGATCGCCGTCGACAACCGGCAGCGACCCGACGTTCTCGTCCGTCATCGCCTGCGCGGCTTCGACGACGCTCGCGTCGCTCGAGATCGACTTCGGCGATGCGGTCATCGCATCCCGCACCGTACGGCCTGAGCTCTCCATCCGGACCTCCCGAGTTCGCTTGGCCTGAACCAGGATCGTTTCCCGCCGAAGCGGTGAGCAAACAAACGTCTCGGTTTCGCTCTGCCCAGGATCGGGCATCCGTACCGTCGTGAAGGCGGCACAGGAGTCGGTGCGTGCACAGGTCGCGAAACGGAGCGGGAAGCCTGCGCTCATCTTCGTAGGCCGGAAGCGCTCGGGCCCGTCCAGGCGCATGGAGAGCCTCGTCGCTTGGGTGAAGGTGACGCAGAAGAAAAGCCTCCGGGTGGTCGACGTCGACGCGGACACGAATCCCGCACTCGTTCAGAAGCTCGGGATCTCGATGGTCCCCGCCCTCGTGCTCGTCAAGAACAGGCGGGTCTTGGGACGTCTCGAGGGACGGGCGACCGGCCGCCAGATCGACGACCTCATCCGGCCTCATTTGTGAGCCCGTAGACTCCCGCTCCATGCTCGAGGGCGGCCTGGCGGAGCTCCACACGCATCTCGGCGGCTCCGTCGCCTCCGACATCCTCTGGAGCCTCGCGCACGAGCAGGGCATCGCGCTCCCCGTGAAGGACTATTGGGAGTTCGACGCGCTCGTCACCGTCTCGGACCCGCGGGGCGTGGCGGGTCTCGACGGCCTCGACCAGATCTACCACTGGACCGAGCTCATACAGTCGTCCCCGCTCGCGGTCGAGCGCTCGGTGCACGCGGCGATCGGAGGCGCGTTTCGGTCGCAGGGAATCACGACCCTCGAGCTTCGTTTCAACCCCATGAAGCGGAATCGTGGCGGCGAGCGCGACCTCGACCACATCATCCTCGCGGCGATCCGTGGCCTCGACCTCGCAAGCCTCGAGTATCCGCAGGTCCGTGCGGGGCTCATCCTGATGATGGACCGCACCTTCGACCCGCGGCTGAACGAGATCATCGTCGAGAAAGCCGTGCGCTGGGCGGGACGCGGCGTCGTCGGGGTCGACATCGCGGGGCCGAGGCAGAACGGCGCGCGTTACGACTACACCCAGATCGAGCCGATGCTGGAGACGGCTCGGGAGGCGGGCCTGGGCGTGACCATCCACGTGGGCGAGGAGGGGGGCGACATGGGCCGCGAGGAGCTCGGCGAGGTTCTCGAGCGCCTGCGGCCTGAGCGCATCGGGCACGGCATCCTCGCCGCGGGGGATCCCCAGCTCGAGCGGCTGCTCAGGGAGCTCGGCACCGTGCTCGAGATCTGCCCCACCTCGAACCTCCTGACCAAGGCACTCGCGGACGAGGAAGCCGTTCGCTACACGATTCGCCGCTTCGTGGACGCGGGAGTCGGGTTCACCATCGCCACCGACGGGCCTGAGATGATGCGAACCCATCTCCGAGACGAGTTCGACCTCCTCCTTCGCCTCGGCGCCCTCGACGAGGACGAGCTGCGCGAGGCGAACGCGCGCGGGCATGCCGCGGCATTCAGGCGCGGCATCGCCGTTCCGGCCTGATGGCCGATCCAGATCGGACGAAGGAGCGCGTCGAGGCGGAGGAGAAGCAGGAGGAGCTGAAGGAACGGCTCGAGCGCGAGCACGGCGAGCTGCTCGAGGAGCTGAGATCACTCATCCCTGGCGCGGAGGTGCTCTTCGGCTTCCTGCTCGCGATCCGCTTCTCGGGTCAGTTCGCCGACTTGAACGACCGGCTTCGGTACGTCTACTACTTCACGCTCGTCTCGACCGGCGTCGCCCTCGTCCTCCTGCTCGCGCCGGCCGCGCATCACCGGCTGCGCTTCCGTGAGGGCGACAAGGACTACATGCTGCGCAAGGGCAACCGCGAGGCGATCGCCGGCTCGGTCGCGATCGCACTCGCGTTCACCGGCGTGATCTTCCTCGTCACCGAGCTCGTCTTCGGCGTCCACGAGGCGATCGTCGCCGCGGTCGGCTTCTTCGCGCTCGTCGTCTGGCGTTGGTGGAGCTACGCGCTCTACCGCTCGCTCCGAGGGGAGAGCTCGGACGGCTGAGCTCCGCACTCGCGGTGGAAGCTCGTGCGATTTGAGTCGAACCGGAAACTCGACTAGGATCGGAGCGTGAACCTGCTGCGTGGGCTACCGGGGCATCCGCTCCATCCACCGCTCACCGACGCCACGATCGGGATCTACACAGCCGCCACGGCGTTCGGCGTCCTGAGCGCGCTCGGCGTCTCGGACCGCAACACGGCCACGGCGTGGTGGCTCGCGCTCGTCCTCGGCCTGGTCGTGACGGGCCTGACGGCGATCACGGGCCTCGTCGACTGGCTCGGGATCACGAGAGGAACGGAGCTCTGGAAGACCGCGACCGCGCACATGGTCGCGATGCTCACCGCGACGGTGTTCTTCCTGCTCGCCGCGTCCTTCGGTCACGGTGGCTACGTCGACGGCGAGGTGACGGGCGGTGCGCTGATTCTAACCCTCGTCGGCTTCGGCCTGCTGACCCTCGGCGGCTGGCTGGGCGGGACGGTCGTGTTCGTCCATGGCATGCGTGTCCTCTCGCTCGCGGACGAGCCCGTCGAGCGCGCCGTCGCTCCGGTCGCGCACCCGGAGACGGAAGCCGCCGAGGACTAACAGCGCGGCGACGTCACCCGCTTTCGTCCGAGAACGCGCCGGCGAGGCTGCGGAGGAGAGCGCGCACCTCGCCCGGACCGACGATCCGGACGTGCTGGCGCACCGCGCCGTCCGCAGTGGCGCTCGGCAGAAGTCCTCCCACGTGTCCGGCGATCGAGCCCGAGGGGAGCGCCTCGAGGAGATCGTGGTCGGTGCGGTCGTCCCCGAGACCCATGACGAACGACCTCGCGGGCTTCTTGCCGTCGGGGAAGAGGCTGCGGACGTACAGGCCCTTGTCGACGCCGCGGGCGCGTACCTCGACGACGCGGTGGCCGACGAGCACCTCGGCAGGCTCGCCGGCAAGCTGCTGCTGGAGGTCGTTCAAGAGCTCGCGCGCCCGCCAGGCGCCGTACTCGGGCTCGGCCTCCCGGTAGTGCCAGGCGATCGCGCAGGACTTGCGCTCGACGAACGCACCCGGCACATCCGCGGCAACCCGTCGCAGGAGGCGCTCGATCCGCGGCATCCAGTCGAGGTCCAGCTCGACCAGCGCCCGCCACGGCTCCCCGGGAGCTCGCGCGAGGTAGCCGTGCTCGGCACAGAGATAGATCGGCAGCTGGCCGAACCATTGCTCGAGGTTTCGCCGACGGCGCCCGCTGACGATGTGGACATCGGTCGACGGGAGCACAGCGAGGCCCCGGAGAACCGAGCGGATCTCGGTCGTGGGGAGCGCGAGATCCGGGTGGGCCTCGATCTCGCGCAGGGTGCCGTCGTAGTCGAGCACGATCGTCCGCGTCCGGGCGCGCGCGAATCGTCCCACGAGCTTCTGCTCGAGAGCCTCGTCGACGAAGGGCGGTGGGCGGCGGCGACGGTCGCGCCGAGAGTACCGCGTGAGTCGCGTGAGAAAACCGTCCGCCCAGCGTCCAACGTCGAGCGCTTCGACGCGCTTGGTCATGGTCTCGAGGCGGCGGCGCCGCTCGCGCGGCTCGAGCTCGAGCGCGGTGCCGAGCTGATCGACCACGCTCTCCACGTTCCAGGGATTCACGAGCAGCGCGCCGGGTAGCACCTGCGCAGCGCCCGCGAACTCCGACAGGAGGAGCGCGCCCCGCCAGCGCCCCACGAGGCCCGGCTCCGACTGGCAGAGCACGAACTCGTGCGCGACGAGATTCATCCCGTCGCGCAGCGGTGTGACCATCATCACGTCCGCGCGCCGGTACAGCGCGACGAGGCCGTTCTTGGAGATGTTCCGGTGCAGGTACTCGACCGGAGTGATCCCGGGCTGACCGAAGCGGCCGTTGATGCGGGCGATGAGGAGCTCGATCTCGTCCCGCTGGAGCCGATACTCCGGGCTCTCGAGCCGCGACGGGACGAGGACCTGCAGCATGGTCGTCGTCCGGGCGAGCGACGGGTCGCGCTCGAGGAAGCGCTCGAACGCGAGCAGCTTCTGCGGAATGCCCTTCGTGTAGTCGAGCCGCTCGACACCCAGCACGAGCCGGCGGCCCCGGTACTGCTCGTCGAGCTGCGCGTGGAGCTCCTCGGTCTCGGGGTCCGCGAGAGCCTCCCGGAAGCCGCCGACGTCGATGCCGATCGGATCGACGCCGATTCCGACTCGGCGCGAGGCGATGTCGAGCCAGTCCGGCTGCGAGTCGAGGCCAAGGACACGCAGGCACGTGGAGCGGAAGTGTCTCGCGTAGTCCCCGATCTGGAAGCTGACGTAGTCGGCGCCCAGAACTCCCCGCAGGAGGGTCTCGCGCTCGGGCAGCAGGCGGTAGATCTCCGAAGACGGGAACGGTGTGTGCAGGAAGAAGCCCACCGAGAGATCGGGCCGCCGCCGCCGCAGGAACGCGGGAACGAGCATCAGGTGGAAGTCGTGCACCCACACGCGCGTCTCTGGACCGCAGTGCTCGAGGATCGTTTCGGCGAAGCGCTCGTTCACGTCGACGTAGCGCTCCCACGCCTCGGGCGTGATCCGGAGCCGGCTCGAGAAGTAGTGGAAGAGCGGCCACAGCGTCTCGTTGCACACCAGGCCGTAGAACTGCTCCTCGTCGTCCGCGGAGAGATAGACGGGGACGAGCTTGTCCTTCGCCAGTCGCGTCGTGACCTTCGGCTCCAGAGAGTCCGGAATGACGGCGCCCGGCCAGCCGATCCACACCGACTCGCCCCGTATCGCGCGGAGCGCCGAGGCGAGGCCGCCCACCGAAGGGGAGACCTCGAAGTCGCCCTTCCCGACCAGGACGCGGACGGGCAAGCGGTTGCTCGCGATGACGAGATCCGGGTATCGCTTGCGTCGGGCCAGTGCGCCTTCTCCCAGCCTCACGAAAACCTCGCGAATAGCCGAGGTAGGTAGAACCTACGTTTTCGCGAAAGCATCACGCATGTCCTACGGCCTCGGCATCATCGGCAACTGCTCGTACAGCGCGCTCCTCCGCGACGGATCCGTGGAGTGGCTCTGCTGGCCGCGTCCCGATTCGAGCTTCGTTTTTGGGCCCCTTCTCGACCGCGAGCGCGGCGGCTCCTTCGCAATCGAGGGTGTGGGTACCGACGAGGTGCACCAGGAGTACGTCGAGAACACGAACGTGCTGCGTACCGTTTTCAGCGGGCCGGACGGGGCGTTCGAGCTCTACGACTTCGCGCCGCGCTTCCAGCTCTACCAGCGGTTCTTCAAGCCGTCGATGCTCGTGCGGATCCTGCGCCCGCTCTCGGGCGAGCCGCGGGCGCGCGTGCGCTGCCGCCCGGTGTACGAGTACGGACTCGTCGAGGCCGGATTGTGGCGGGCTTCGAACCACATCGAGTACACCGGCTTCCCCACACCGGTCCGGCTGACGACGAACGTCCCCTTGACGTACGTCGAGGACGAGCGTCCGTTCCTCCTCGAGGAGGAACGTCACCTCGTGCTCACGTGGGGCGAGCCGCTCGAGGCCGGCCTCGAGGAGACGGCCGAGCGCTTCCTGGAGCGCACGCTCGACTACTGGCGCCGCTGGGTGAAGGGCAGTCGAGTCACCCGCGACTACCAGGGGGAGGTCATCCGCTCGGCCCTCGCGCTCAAGCTCCACCAGTACGAGGACACTGGCGCGCTGCTCGCCGCGACGACGACGAGCCTGCCCGAGTACCCCGGTTCGGGGCGCAACTGGGACTACCGGTTCTGCTGGCTGCGAGACGCCTACTTCACGTTGAACGCGTTCGAACGGCTCGGCCACCCCGAGGAGATGGAGCTCTTCCTCGAGTACCTGCGCAACCTTTGCGAAGAGAACGACGGTGTCCTCCAGCCCGCATACCGGATCAACGGCGACTCGGACGCGACCGAGCGCGAGCTCGACCACCTCGCGGGGTTCAACGGGGACGGGCCGGTGCGAATCGGCAACCAGGCATTCGAGCACGTCCAGAACGACGTCTACGGCGAGATGGTGCTCGCCGTCAGCCGCCTCTTCCTCGACACGCGCTTCGTCGGCGAGATCCCGCCGCGGACCGCGGTCGACATGGTCCAGGGGCTCGTCGACCAAATCGATGCCCGTCTCGATGAGCCCGACGCGGGCCTCTGGGAGTTCCGCGGTAAGTCGCGAT